>DASZFN010000923.1:0-21662 GCA_035939715.1 Gemmataceae bacterium
GCTGGACATGAGCCTGGTGCTTCTGCTCCCACTGCGCCTGTACGGTTTTCTTTTCCCCTTCGAGCTGTTGCCGCGCCTGCTCCAGGACGCTGGCATCGGCCTGCAGGGCGGCGAACTTCTTCTCGTGACTCTCATGCGCCTGTTCGAGCTGGCGCTGCAGATCTCGCAAGGCCGTACGCAAACCGTTCGCCTCGTCCTGCGTTTCTGTCAATTTCTTTTCGGCAGCGGCATGCTCTTGTGTGCGCGCGGCCAATTCGGCGCGGACCTGTTTGAGCTGCTCCTCCAGTGCGGCAACACCTTGGTCGGCAATGCCTTCCGTTGGCGGTTGAGGGGCCGCGGCAGTGGGGGCGGGCGGCAACTGATCGGGCTGTGCCACGAACGTGTGGTTGCAATGCTTGCAGGCAATCCGCTTGCCGAGATACTCGGTACGGATCCGCACCGGGTGATGGCAACTGGGACAGGCGCTCTCGACGTATTGTGTCACTGAAAGGCTACCGAAGGGAATTTAGGAGAACGGCGTCCGGGGCACCGCTGTCCAGCACACCTTCAGTTTAACCTATGCGCGGCCATGTACAACCGTTTCGGCCGGGAATTATGGCAGGAACAGAATGTTCATCAAGTGCTAGTCTTTACTGTGCCAGCGCAAGGGGCCTGAACGGCGATCCGGTAGCACCCTTTAACTTCAACGGAATGCCTACGAAAGCAAACTCGTAACATCGGTCGCGGGCCAGCTCTTCCAGGTTCAGATTCTCCATGATGTAGATCCCCTTCTGGGGCAGGAGATAGACATGGCCGAACAGAGTGCCCCCGGTTTCCGGGTCGCGCTCCTCGGGTGCATCCCAGGTCATGTTGTCGGCGCCAACCGCGACCACGCGGCGCTCCGCTGCCCAGAGATTGGCGGACTTCGATACGCCTGCCGCCTGCAAATATGCCGGCTCGTCATGCCATAGATCGCCGTAGCCGGTCCGCACGAGCAGCACATCGCCGGCCCGCACTTCCATGTTCTGGGCGGCCGCGCAGGTCTGCATATCGTTGTCGCTAATGCCGTACTGCGGCGGCAATCTGCCCTGCCCCTTCCAGCCGGCAATGTCCAGGAGCACGCCGCGGCCGAGCAACGGCGGAACCGATTCGATACCTAACCGCTTGAACCCGGACGGCGTCTCGACGCCGTCCACGGGAATATTGCCGAACAACATCATGCCGCACGCCTGGTGGCACAGGGCGTCGATGTGCGTGCCACTGTGTTCCATCATGACCACTGTGCCGGAGGCGCCGCTGCGCGGCCCATACTTGGCCGGCTGATAGTTATCGCCGTGGCGGCGATGCAAGGCATAAAAATAGCCGGGCCGATGCGCCGCGTGGATCGGCATGCCCGCAAAACGGGGCTGTTCCAGATCGTAAACCTTGGCCGCTTGCAGACGCTCAGCAAGAGACGCAGTCACAGAATCCACCTCCCGCCATCATGGTACAATGGCTTTGCGATCTTTGAGAGGAATCACGTCGATGCAAGACATTGTCTGGATCGTACTCCTGACAGCCGTTGCGGCAGTTGCACTCATCTTATTAATCTGGACCGTGCAGCTGGTTCGCCATCTCAGCCAAACAAGAGGCAGCCGTCCAGCCGATAGGAATTGACAAGAGATGAATAGCCGGCGGTTGCTGAAATGCGCGACGCCGGGCACGATGTCTGCCGGCATTCATGGGCTAAGGTTTGAATGGCAAGCTGCCTGGTGATTTGTTAAGGTATAAGCGTAATCCGCAAATCCGATCTGCTGGCGAAGAGTTAGCCAATGACGCCGCCTTTGACCACCGACGAATTTCTTGCCCTCGTCCACAAGAGTGAACTCACCGACACCGAGCGGTTGTCGGCATTCCTGTGCCAGCGCCGCAGCAACAGCGGCTTGCCCGCCGATTCCGAGCAGACCGCCCGCCTGCTCGTGGACGAGGGACTCTTGACCTACTTTCAGGCGGAGCAGCTCCTGCAGGGCAAGTGGCGCGGCTTCAGCGTCGGCAAGTACAAGATCCTGGAACGCATCGGCTCGGGCGGCATGGGTGTGGTCTACCTTGCCGAGCACAAGCTCATGCAGCGCCGCGTGGCCGTCAAGGTCCTGCCCGTCGCGCTCGCCGAGGACCCCTGGTTCCTCGAGTACTTCTACCGCGAGGCCCAGGCCATCGCCGCCTTGGACCACCCGAATATCGTCCACGCCCACGACATCGACCAGGACGGCAATCTGCACTTCCTCGTGATGGAGTACGTGGACGGCTCCAGCCTGCAAGCAATCGTCTCCAAGCTGGGGCCGATGGACTATCGGCGCGTGCCGCATTACGTCGCCCAGGCGGCGCTCGGCCTGCAGCACGCCCATGAATCGGGCATCGTGCACCGCGACATCAAGCCCGCCAATCTCCTGCTGGACCGCCGCGGCATGATCAAGATTCTGGACATGGGCCTGGCGCATTTCTTCGCGCACATCCCGCCGGAGGTGTTCCCCAACAAGGACAAGGGGAAACGTATCGTCGGCACCGACGATTACCTGGCTCCCGAACAGATTGTGGATAGCGACGACGTGGATATTCGTGCCGACATCTATAGCCTGGGCGCGACTGCCTATTTCTTGCTGACCGGCAACCCGCCCTTCCATCTCGAGGAGCGCGACAATCACAAGCTCATGTCGCATTTGCTGCGCACGCCCAGGCCGATTCGGGAAGTGCGGCCGGAAGTGCCGGAGGAACTGGCGGCGGTGATCAATCGGATGATGGCGAAGAATCCGTGGGAGCGCTATCAGCTACCGAAAGACGCGGTGGCGGCGCTGCAGCCGTGGACGCGCACGCCGATCCCCCCTCCCCCCGAAGCAGAGATGCCCGGTCTGAGTTTGGCCGCGCGGCGAACCGGCAGTTCCGGCGGCGCCTCATCCGCCTCCCGGCGCGCCGGCCGGAGCTCCTGGGTCGTTCTCAACGGCGCGGGATCGAGTTCAGGTTTGTTATCCAGAGAGACGGTGACGCAAGAACAGGCGAAGACGGATACACCGGCGGCAGCAAGACCCGCCCAGACGAGCAGACAGACTGGGCCAGAGGGGTCAGGTCAGGCGCAGAATAAGTGAACCAGGTCAATTTGAGCGAATTCAAGTTGCCTTGAACCAACAAGAATGAGTCTACGCTTTCCTTCTTATCCCATCTCAATCAGGCTTCGGGCGTTTGGCCCAGAACGATATCAAAGCGTGCCCCCAGCTCGCCGATGCGCGAGTCCTTCATCTGCGCAAAGTCGATGGTCACGGCGGCGCGTGCTTTGGCATCGCGGATGCCGCGGTACACTCCATCCTGGGCGTTGCGGCGCTCGCCTTTGACATAGCACTGCGTGGTAAGCAGTTCCTTGCTGCCTTTCTTGATCTTGAAGTGAATGTGCGGCGTCCGGCCGGGGTACGGCACCGGCTTGACGGTGCGGAAGTAGTACTCGCCGCTTGAACCGGTGAGGAACCGGCCAAAGCCCTGGAAGTTCTCGTCGCGCTGTTTGCGGCCGGAGTCCGCGGTGTGGAGATAGACCCCTTTGCCGTCCACCTGCCAGATCTCGACGAGAGCATTGCGCACCGGGTCACCCTTGGCGTCGAGGATGCGCCCGCTCAGGTGCGTGATGGTGCCGATGGCCGGCGTGACGGAGTCGTTGACGATGATCAGGTCATTGTCGGTATCGAGCGGCAGCTTGTTCGGATAAAAGGGCCCTTCGGTCTGCCGCGGCGTGCGGACCAGCTCCTCGGCAAAGACGCCCGGCGTCCAAAAGGCAACCGCGCCGAGCGCGAGGCTGCCGACAAAAGCGCGGCGCGTGCAGGGAAGGATGAGCTTGCTCATGGGGACGGCTCCTTGGGGCGAAGGGAATCTGCTACAGGAATTAACACCGCCGGCTGCCCAGAGTATCATCGGGCGCTCCCTCGCCCGCCAAAGCGTGCGGGCGAAGGCATTGTCCAGCTACGATAATAAGATGCTGCCGTCAGGCCGCCAAGGCGCTCGCAGCGAACCTTTGTCTGGCAAATGGAGTCTATCGATTCATAACGTGCTCACAAGCTTCTCGCAGAGCACGCAGAGAGCGCCGAGAGAGAACCGGATAATTCTCTGCGCTCTCAGCGAACTCGGCGGGAAATTCTTCACAGATTTCAAGCAACGAAACCTCCTGGACCGGCGGCGCCCTCGGCTCCGTTTATGCGGTTGGCCCTCGGCGTTCCGTGAACGGGTTGTGACGACGGTGGTTTCGCA
Source organism: Gemmataceae bacterium (assembly GCA_035939715.1). Classification (GTDB taxonomy): domain Bacteria; phylum Planctomycetota; class Planctomycetia; order Gemmatales; family Gemmataceae; genus DASZFN01. The sequence goes on from DASZFN010000923.1 coordinate 4,243, forward strand.
CGTGGTTAGCTCACCGGAAAGAGCACCAGACTTGGGATCTGGCTGTTTAGCAGGTTCGACTCCTGCACCACACCGACGAGCTGAAAACTCGTCTCCCGGGCGCGAAAGCGTCCGCCACAACCCTGAGGGAGGCGGGCGTCCGTGCGACCGCGAGCCATCTGTGACGCTTTCAGACGGCCGCGACAGCTTAAGCAGCACTCCGCTGCGGTTGATGGGATCGGCGGAATGATCCGCCTCCTGAAGGCGTTTTTGTGAAGGAAGAAATACTGAATATTGAATACTGAAGATTCAATGTTGAAGGAGGAGTCGGAGAGGAGGTGGAACATGGTCATCAAGCTGGTCAAGATTCGTGAATACGAGATGGGTCTTTACTTCCACGACCGCGCCTTCCGCGGTTTGCTGGAGCCGGGCCGGCGGCATTCGCGACATCATCCTGCCGGGCGAGATGAAGGACCTGCTTAACAAGGTTACGGAAGCCAAGAAGGCGGCCGAGGCCAACTTGATTGTCCGCCGTGAGGAGACGGCGGCCATGCGCGTCGTGGCGGTGGGCGACGCCGTGGAGTTGCACTACGTCGAGCGTGGCCAGGGGGTTGCTGTCCTGTTCATCCATGGCTCGCTCGGTGACTACTCGACGTGGGACAGGCAACTCGGCCCGTTCGCCGGGGACTACCGCGCGATCGCGTACAGCCGCCGCTACAACTATCCGAACACGAACAAGCTGCGGCCGAAGCATTCGGCGGCCGTCGAGGCCGAGGACCTCGCCGCCTTCATCAAGAAGCTCGATCTCGGGAAGGTTCACGTTATCGGGCATTCGTATGGCGGATATACGGCGCTCTTCCTGGCCGTGAAGCACCCCGAGCTGGTCCGTACCATGACGCTAGCCGAACCTCCGGTTGTCTTTGCCGGAGATCGCGTTGAAGATGCCAAAATGCGCCTGGTGAAGCGGGCGCGAGCGGCATTCGAGAAGGGCGATCCGGAAGACGCGGTCCGGAAGATCGCCGTGCCGGCGCTCCTGCTGTCTGGGGAGAAGAGTCCGGCTTCCCACAGGTCGGTCGACGAAGAGCTGGAACGACTGCTGCCCGAAAAAGGGCGGCAGCGCGTCATCATCCGTGAGGCAGACCACGGTATGTGGTTTCAACACCCCGAGGCGTGTCGCAAGGCAGTACTCGAATTCCTCAGTGGCAAGTAGTGCCTCCGTGCCCAAAAAAGCGGCGCTGCGGCATCCGTCAAGTCGCGTGGCTGCCGCTTGCCGTGGAACAAGGCAGTTGACTTGCCCATGGCCGGCCAGCAGATGGATCTTGCAGACCATGAGGCCGAGATCGAAAACCTGAAGAGAGAACTGCGCTCAAGACCAATGGCGTCTTCCACGGTTGAGCAACGGCTGGACATGCTCCAGCGTGAATCGGACGAGTTGAAGTTGTACCTCGCCGCGGTCCTGCGCTTGCTGGTTGCCAAGAAGGTCGCCACGGCCGACGAGATCAAGGCGGTGGTCGCCGCCATTGATCGCGAGGACGGCGTCGCGGACAACAGGTTCACAGGCCGAATGCTGCCGGAAGCCTGAGCCGATCAGGGCATGGATTACACTCCTGCACTTTTTTGGGCTTCGACGTGGCAAACTGGCAAAGTCATTATGATAACGCCGTCTCGCCCATCAAGTAGCGATCGCACTCCCGCGCCGCGCCGCGGCCTTCGTTGATGGCCCAGACCACCAGGCTCTGCCCCCGGCGCATGTCGCCGGCCGCGAAGACGTTCGGCAGGTTGGTCACGAACTTGCCATGCTCGGCCTTCACATTGGAGCGCGGGTCTTTTGCCACGCCCAGCTTGTCCAGCAACGGATTCTCCGGTCCCAGGAAACCCATCGCCAAAAGGACAAGCTGAGCAGGGAAAATCCTTTCGGTTCCTGGAATCTCTCTTGGCATGAATCGGCCGTTGTCTTTCACCCATTCGACGCGCAAGGTGTGCAGTTCCTTGACACGGCCATGCTCGTCGCCGACAAACTTCCGGGTATTGATCAGGTACTCGCGCGGATCGGCGCCGTAGAGGGCCGCGGCTTCCTCCTGGCCGTAGTCGAGCTTGTAAACCTTGGGCCACTGCGGCCAGGGATTGTCTGGGGCTCGTTCATCCGGTGGACGGGGGAGGATCTCAAACTGCACGAGGCTTTTGCAGCCGTGCCGCAGGGTGGTGCCGACACAGTCGGTGCCGGTGTCGCCGCCGCCAATGACGATCACATCCTTGTCCCTGGCGGAAATGTACTTGCCGTCGGCGTGGTTGCTGTCCAGCAAGCTCTTGGTGTTGGCGTGCAGGAACTCCATGGCAAAGTGAATGCCCTCGAGGTTGCGGCCTTCGATGGGCAGGTCACGCGCCTGCGTGGCGCCGCCGCAGAGGACGAGTGCATCAAATGCCGATTGCCGATTGCCGATTGCCGATTGCAGATTGGCAGAAACGGCCTCAATCTTAAATCTGCAATCTGCAATCTGCAATAATTGGATGTCCTTGCCGACCTCGCAGTTGCTGACAAAGGCGACACCCTCGGCCGCCAGGAGATCGACGCGGCGCTGCACGGCGCGCTTGTCGAGCTTCATGTTGGGGATGCCGTACATCAAGAGGCCGCCAATGCGGTCGGCGCGCTCGAAGACGGTGACCCAGTGACCGGCCCTGTTGAGCTGGGCAGCACAAGCCAGGCCCGCAGGACCGGAGCCGATGACAGCCACTCTCTTGCCCGTGCGCTTGGCCGGCGGCTCGGGGACCACCCAGCCTTCTTCGAAGCCCTTGTCGATAATGGCGCATTCGATGCTCTTGATGGTGACCGGCGGCTCGTTGATGCCGAGGACGCAGGATCCTTCGCATGGCGCCGGACAAACGCGGCCCGTGAATTCCGGAAAGTTATTGGTCTTGTGCAGGCGGTCGAGCGCTTCCTTCCAGAGCCCGCGATAGACAAGGTCGTTCCATTCCGGGATCAGATTGTTGATCGGACAGCCGGCCGCCATGCCCTCGATGAGAGAACCGGTATGGCAAAACGGCACGCCGCAATCCATGCAACGGGCGCCCTGCTTCTGAAATTGCTCGTCGCGGCTGTGTTCATGGAATTCCAACCAGTCGCGAATGCGCATCTCGGGCGCTCGAGCCAGCGGCAACTCGCGCGGATATTCCAGGAATCCTGTGGGCTTACCCATTATGTGTGGTCTCAATCAATTCCGCCGCCGCGCCGCCTCAATCATCCCGCGCATTCAATAGCCAGCGTCGTCGTCTTCAGGAAGAATTTCTTGCCCGACTATGTTCTTCCATGCCATCATGATCTCGGCTGACGCGCCGGCAACCCGAAGCCGCTCGGCAACAGGCCCTTCTTCCGTTTTCAGGTCCGGAAAAGTGAGCAGCAAACGCCGCAAATCTGCCAGATCCGTCAGTTCCTTTGCTGTTTCCGTACGCTGCACCGCGCTAACGACCTTGTTTGCGATCAGTTCGGGTGGTGTCACCACCAAGATATTCTTAACGCGCTTGGTGGGCGAGAATTCGTTCACGGGGCGCACATCGACCAGATTACGATTTTTCGGCTTCCGGACTTGATAGATCCGGTAGCCGAGACCTTCCCTCACCTTGCGAACGCGAATCGCAATGTGGAAACGCTTGTTCAAAAAGGCACGGAGTTCCGCCGCCAATTCTTCGGCACGTGTCGAAGCAATATCAACGTCCTGGGTCATGCGCGGCTCATCGACATAGGCATTGACTGCTTGCGCGCCGTAAAGAAAAGCATCGTCCCGACCGCGCAAGAATTCCAGCACTGCATCGTGGATCGATGCCAACGGATGCGGCTCGCGCATGGCGAACTCCCTGAACGTCAATGAGCCGTCGCCGAACATGTTCCCTTCCTCTTTGCTACCTCCGCCTCGCCAGCCCACCCGCCGCCGGATGCGGTCCACCGGCTACGAGACGTTTCTTTCGTGCATCAATCATGGCGCCAAAGCCTTCCAGCGTCCGCGATCCGAGGAGCGACAAATCGCCCGGCTGACCGAATACGACGTCGTCTACAGTTTCAAACCAGCTACCCTTACTATGGCGTACCCCACCGATCGCGTGATCGTCTGCTCATTCGCCATCAGGAAGGGAAGATCCTTTCTAACAATCTGGATATTTGCGCGCTTCAGCATTGCCTCCGGTACCCAGGTGTATTCCGAACCCGAGTCTACAAGCAACTTGGGAACGGTCACCTTTCTGGCTGACCGGCGAATACTGACTACCTCGGCATCCATGTAAAAGACGCCCATTCCTCGCCCCATGTTCTCAATTTGGCTTAAGCTCTCTTCAACTTCAACCAGCCAATTTGCTCGCACCTAACCTGCAATGGAATGTCGACGCATTTCACGATCCTGTATTGAAAGGCTATGCCGATACGACTTTCGCCGTCATCAGATAGTCGACTTAACAATTCCCGCCAACGCGGATGTGCTTGGTTCGGCAAGAAGCCGGTGACATCCTTTATTCCCACCTTCAATTCTGTCTCTGTCCGATATCTGAAACATCCTCCCCTTACAATCTCAAGTAAGGCACAAAGGTTGCGATGTTCTGCCCTTTTGTCGAATCCGTAAAGCCTCACCCCCTTCTCAATAATGCTCGTCGGCCACCAACGATACTTCCAGCCATTCCAATACTTAAGAGGCGACCGGATTGTTGCGCTCGGTGTAAGGCCCTCTACTTCCTCTGCTCGTAAAGTAAAGGCGTAATCAGCCTCGAGTTTTGCACCAATGTGCCTCTCAGGCTTTTTCATTTTCCACCTACCCGCGCCAGATCATGCGCGTTCTCCTCAAACGCCGCCATGATCGCCTCCTCATCGGACAAGCCCTGCGCTTTGAAGCGCTTCTGCGTTTCGATCACGCGCCGGTAGTCGTTCGGATAGACCTTCACGAACTTCGATGCCATCTCGTCCCATAAGGCAAGGATCTTCCAGGCCCGATCGCTCTTGGTGTAATTGGCGTGGCGGCGGATCATGTCTTGCACGAGGTCGATTTCCTCCGCATCGTCCAGGCGGAAAAGCTTAACCATTTCCAGATTGCAGCGGCGCATGAAGTCGCCGGGTTCATCCAGAACATAGGCGATGCCGCCGGACATGCCCGCGGCAAAGTTGCGGCCGGTGGGACCGAGCACCACGACGCGGCCTCCCGTCATGTATTCACAGCCGTGATCGCCCACCGATTCAACGACGGCGTTCACGCCGCTATTGCGCACGCAGAAACGCTCGCCGGCCATGCCGCGGACGTAGGCTTCGCCACTGGTTGCGCCATAAAGGGCGACATTGCCGATGATGACATTGTCCTCGGGCACGAATGTCGAAGCAGCGGGCGGATACACGATGATCTTGCCGCCGGAAAGGCCCTTACCGAGGTAGTCGTTGGAATCGCCTTCCAGGATGAGCGTCATGCCGCGCGGGATGAACGCCCCAAAGCTCTGTCCGGCCGAGCCCTTGAAATGCAGGGTGATCGTGTCGTCGGGCAGTCCCTTTGCTCCGTAGCGGCGTGTGATCGCGCTGCCGAGAATCGTGCCGGTCACGCGGTTGATATTGCGGATCGGCAACGTCGCCGAGACAGGCGTGCCGTCATCCAGGGCCGGTTTGCAGAGCGGCAGCAGGGTCGTGTTGTCCAGCGCCTCCTCGAGGCCATGGTCCTGGGGAATCTGGCAATAGCGGCCGACTGTTTCCGGCACCGGCGGTTGGTAGAGAATCTTTGTGAAGTCGAGTCCCTTGGCCTTGTAATGGTCGATGGCCGTCTTCATCTCCAGGCGCTCCGTGTGGCCGACCATTTCGCTGAGCGTGCGGAAGCCGAGCTGAGCCATCAGCTCGCGCACTTCCTGGGCGATGAAGCGCATGAAGTTGACGGCATGCTCCGGTTCTCCCGTAAACTTCTTGCGCAGCTTTGGATCTTGTGTGGCCACGCCGACCGGGCACGTATTCAGATGACAAACGCGCATCATGACACAGCCCATCGCCACCAGTGGCCCCGTGGCGAAGCCGAATTCCTCCGCCCCAAGCAAGGCGCCGATCACCACATCCCGGCCGGTCTTGAGCTGGCCGTCCACCTCGACGACAATGCGGCTGCGCAGGTCATTGAGCACGAGAACCTGGTGCGTTTCTGCCAAGCCCAACTCCCACGGCGCCCCAGCATGCTTGATGCTCGTCAAGGGCGACGCGCCCGTGCCGCCGTCGTGGCCGCTGATCAACACCACGTCGGCATGGGCCTTGGACACACCGGCGGCGATGGTGCCGACGCCGACCTCCGCCACCAGCTTGACGCTAATGCGGGCGTAGTGGTTCGCGTTTTTCAGATCGTGAATGAGTTCCTTCAGATCTTCGATGGAGTAGATGTCATGATGCGGCGGCGGCGAGATCAGGCCGACGCCGGGCGTGGAATGGCGCACCCTGGCGATCCACGGATAGACCTTGTGGCCGGGAAGCTGACCGCCCTCGCCGGGCTTAGCGCCCTGGGCCATCTTGATCTGGAGTTCCTTGGCCATGACCAGGTATTTGCTGGTCACCCCGAAGCGCGCGGAAGCCACCTGCTTGATCGCGCTGTTCTTCGAGTCTCCGTTCGCCTCTAGTTCGTACCGGGCCGGGTCCTCTCCGCCCTCGCCGGTGTTGCTCTTGCCGCCGATGCGATTCATGGCGATGGCGAGGGTTTCATGCGCTTCCTGGCTGATCGAGCCATAAGACATCGCGCCCGATTTGAAGCGCTTCATGATGGACTCGACCGGCTCCACCTCTTCAACCGGGATTGGCTTGTCTGCCAGCTTCAGGTCGAAGAGTCCGCGCAGCGTACACAGCCGGCGCGATTGATTGTTAACCAGCTCGGAATACTGCTTGAACACCTGGTAGTTGTTCGCCCGGCAGGCGTACTGGAGCTTGTGCACGGTTTCCGGATTGAAGAGATGGTTCTCGCCGTCGCGGCGCCATTGGTACTGGCCGCCGGCATCGAGGGTGTGGCCGTTCATGGGCCGCTCGGGGAAGGCACGCTCATGGCGGCCCCTGACCTCGTCGGCGATCACGTCCAGCCCGATGCCGCCGACGCGCGAGGGAGTCCAGGTGAAATACTTGTCAATCATTTCCTGACTCAGTCCAACCGCTTCAAAGATTTGCGCTCCGCAATAGCTCTGGGCCGTGGAGATGCCCATCTTCGACATCACCTTGGCCACGCCCTTGTTGATGGCCTTGACGTAATTCTTGACGGCATGCTGGTGATCCATGTCGTTGAGCTGGCCGTGGCGGAGCATGTCGTCGAGCGTCTCGAAGGCCAGGTACGGGTTGATGGCGCCGGCGCCATAGCCGATAAGCAGCGCGAAGTGGTGCACCTCACGCGGCTCGCCGCTTTCCAGCACCAGGCCCACCTTGGTGCGCGTGCCTTCGCGAATCAGGTGATGATGCACGCCCGCGACTGCCAGGAGCGCCGGGATAGCGGCATGCTCTGCGTCCTTGCCTCGGTCTGAGAGGATGAGGAAGTCGACATCGTCTGTAACGGCTTCCGTGGCCTTCCGGCATAACTCCGCCATGGCGCGTTCGAGCCCGGCCGCGCCTTGCTTGACCTTGTACAAGGTCGGCAAAGTGATCGACTTGAAACTACCGGCCATGCCGGGGCGCGCCCCGCCCGGCCGCCAGGTGCCGTCCAGCTGACGCAGCTTGTCCAGCTCACGATTCTTCAGAATGGGCGACTTCAACTTGATCTGCCGGGCGGATTGCGGTGTCGGCTCCAGCAAGTTCGCCTCGGCGCCGATGGTGGTGTCCATCGACATGATGATCTCTTCGCGGATGCCGTCCACCGGCGGATTGGTCACCTGGGCGAACAGCTGCTTGAAATAGTTGTAAAGTAGCTGCGGCTTATCCGATAGCACGGCGAGCGCGGCGTCATTGCCCATGGAGCCGACCGCCTCGTTGCCGTCAGCTGCCATCGGCGCCATCAGCAGTCGTAAGTCTTCCGTGGTGTAACCGAAGGCGTGCTGGCGGCGTAGCACGGTGCGGTGATCGGGCTCGTGCACAACTGGGCCGTCGGGCAAGTCATCGAGCGTGACCAGGTTTTCGCGCAGCCACAGTGCGTAGGGCTTCTCGGTGGCGATCTCCTCCTTGATCTCGTCATCGGAGATGATCCGGCCCTGCTCGATATCAACCAGAAACATACGCCCCGGCTGAAGCCGTCCCTTGTGCAGCACCTGCTCGGGCGGAATGTCGAGCACGCCGACTTCCGACGCCATGATGACCAGGTCGTCCTTCGTCACATAGTAGCGCGACGGCCGCAAGCCGTTGCGATCGAGCACGGCGCCGATGCGCACGCCGTCGGTGAACGCGATGGAAGCCGGTCCGTCCCAGGGCTCCATGAGACAGGCGTGATATTCATAGAAGGCCTTCTTCTCGGCGCTCATGGACTCGTGGCCGGCATACGGCTCCGGGATCATCATCATGACGGCGTGCGGTAGAGAGCGGCCGGACAGCACCAGCATTTCCAGGGCGTTGTCGAACATGCCCGAATCGCTGCCGCGCTCGTCGATGACGGGCAAGATCTTCTTGATATCCGGGCCGAACAGGTCGGATTCAAACAGACTTTCGCGGGCGTGCATCCAGTTGATGTTGCCGCGCAGCGTGTTGATTTCGCCGTTGTGGCACAGGTAGCGGTAGGGATGCGCCCGCGCCCAGTTAGGAAATGTGTTCGTGCTAAAGCGCGAGTGCACCATGGCCAGACCCGACTCGACGGCTGGATTGACGAGGTCGGGATAGTATTCGGTAAGCTGCGGGGCATTGAGCATGCCCTTGTAGATAAGCGTCTTGTGCGACAGGCTCGGCACATAAAACATGTTGCGCTGCTTCAGGCTCGAAGTCTTGATGGCGCTCTCGATGCGCTTGCGGATGATGTAAAGCTTGCGCTCGAAAGCCAGCTCATCGTTGCCTGGCAAGCCCTGGGATTGCTTGCCGATGAAGAGGTGCCGCATCACAGGCTCGACGCGCCGTGCCGTGGCGCCGAGGGTCTCGTTCCTGGTCGGCACATCCCGCCAGCCAAGCACTGGTTGGCCTTCGTCGCGAATGATTTGCTCGAAAAGCTGTTCGCAGTGCCGGCGTTCGCCCGGCTCCGTGGGCAAGAACACCAGGCCGACGCCGTAGTCGCCTGGACCGGGAAGGTTGATCCCGAGCCGCCGGCATTCCTGTTCGAGAAAGCCATGCGGCGTTTGCAGGAGGATACCGGCGCCGTCGCCCGTGTTTTTTTCGCAGCCGCACGCCCCGCGATGTTCGAGGTTCACGAGAACCTGGAGGGCCTTTTGCACAATCGCATGTGCTTTGCGACCCTTGAGGTCGACGACGAAGCCGACCCCGCAGGCATCGTGCTCGTACCACGGATCATACAGGCCTTGCTTGCCAGGAATCGCAGGGTGTGTCATGACGCCGATCCTCTGGAGTAGAGTGGGTCTCCACCGACCCACCGTCGTGCCGGGTGGGTCCGCCGAAACATGACCCAGGGCCCGGCTAGTCAGTGCTTTTGAGTTTGTCCTGAGACGCCCCGTTGCGGCCGCGCCGTGTGCCGCTTGCCCGGCTGCCGCCGCGCCTGGCGTGCTCGCTGGCCGCCGCGTGCTCGACCGAGCCATTCCCTTCGCCTTGACGGAGCAGGTTCAAGAAACTGAGCGCGATAGAACTCAAGCGGTGATGCCGCCGTTGAATGATGCCCAGTGGCCGCACAAACTTGCAGCCGAGCAGCGGCACGGCCGCCAGCGTGCGATCTCTTACCTCACGGCGCAGCGTCGGCTCCGGCAGCAGGGCCACGCCGAGATCGCTCTCCACGGCTTGCTTGATGTTCTCGATGTTGTCGAATTCCAGGGCGACGTCCACGCTCACGCCTTGCTCGCGCAAAAAGCGGTCTACCTTTTTGCGGATCACCAGTCCCCTATCGAAGCCGATGTACTTCTCGCCTTCGAACTCTGTCGGAGGGACCAGCAAATGCCGGGCCAGCCGATGCCTGGGTGAACAGGCCAGTACCATCTCTTCGTCGCGCCATGCAATCACGGTCAACTCCCGCACGCGCCGTGGAAATGACACCAAGCCAAAGTCGGCGGTTCCCTGAATGACTTTCTCATAGACCCGGTCCGGGTGGAGGTATTCGATCTGGATCTGGGCGTTCGGCTGTAGGACCTTGAAACGCTCCACGAACTGGCCCATGTCGCCAAGCCCGACCGAGTAAATGGCCGCCACCTGCACAGAAAACGATGGCTGCACGATCGCCTGGCAGATGGACGCCTCCAATTCCATGTACTGCTCGATCAGCGCCTTGCAGCCGGCATAAAAACGTCGCCCCGCTTCGGTCAGCCGCACCGGCCGGCAGGTACGGTCAAGCAACGGCACATCACCGAGCCGCTTCTCCAGCTGGTGCACGATCTGGCTCACCGCAGGCTGCGTCAAGCCATTGGCTTCCGCCGCCCTGGAAAAGCCTTCGCATCGGACCACGTCACAAAAGACTTTGAGCGCTTCAAATTGCATGGCAGTACCCCAGGCAGAGCATAGCGATTTTCGGCGCCTATGACAAGTGCTTATGGAAGTGCATATAGCATCAATATTTTTGATATAAATGAGATTTGTCCGCAGATGCTTGCCTGGAGGGCCCGCGGCGCTGAGAATTGAGCTGGTTTCTGCTAATATTGGTTTGATTCCAGCGAATTAGCTTCAGGATCTGCTCTTGCACAGTCGTTTCGAGAAAAGGAATTGGCCATGCTTGAACTTTTTATCCAAAACCCATGGCTCATCATTGTCTGTCTGGCCTTATTGATCCCGATTTGCGGTATTGTCTTTGGCACGGTGACGAACCACCGTCTGCAAATGCGCAAGGCCGAGCTGCACGCCGGCCTCGTCCAGGAAATGCTGCAACGCGGCATGTCGGCCGAAGACATTCGCATGGTGCTTGAAGCTTCGCCGAAAAACGCCGCCAAACGCTGTCACACCCAATCGGCCTATGGCAAGGAGAGCCCAGCGCAGTTCTAAGTTGCTGCCGCAAAACCGCAGCTTTTGGTACAAGCATTGCACGTCTGCGGTCTGGCGAGCCAAAGCGTTAGCGGCTTTTTTTGCCTCCATGTCAATTACGCCGGAGCATCCATGGAGCAGGTCAAGACCAGCCATCCGGTGGTCAGTGCCAGGCACGACGGATCTTTCCTGACGCCCGAAACCGTCTTCAAACAATACGGCCCCCGCATTTACAGCCTTGCTCGTCGCATGCTCGGCAATGACGCCGACGCCGAGGATGTGACTCAGGACGTCTTGCTCCAGGTGGTGCGCAAACTTGATACTTTTCGCGGCGAATCCGCCTTTCCGACCTGGCTCCATCGCGTTACAGCCAACGCCGCCCTGAACTATCGCCGCAAACGCGCCACGCAGGAAGAGCATCGCGTGCACGAGCCTGTCGATCAGTTTACGGAAGAGGGCAAACATCGCGGCCCGGTCCGGCGCTGGACGAGCAGCCCCGACAAGCAGGCGCTGGATAAGGAAACCGCGCAGGTCATCGAGACGGCCATCGCGCGCATGCCGCCGCTCTATCGCGATGTCTATGTGCTGGCCGACGTGGAAGAGCTGCCTAACGCGGAGATTGCTGATATGCTCGGAATTGGCATCCCCGCAGTAAAGAGCCGGCTGCACCGCGCCCGCCTGTGGATGCGCGAAGCGCTGGCGCCTCATTTTGAGGAGGCTTCTTCATGATCAACTGTCGCGATGTGGACGCCCTGCTGTGCGATCTGGTTTGCGGGGAGTTGCCGGCCGAGCGCCAGGCCCACGTGGACCACCACCTGAGCATCTGTCCGGCCTGCCTGGCGTATGTCGAAAGCTACCGGCTCACCATCCGCCTGGCCCGGCAGTTGCCGCCGGCCGAACCGCCGCAATCCATGTACGATCGCGTGCACATGCTATGGAAGCAAGATGCATCCGGGCCCGCACCGAGCGCATGATCCTCAGCCCACCCGCCAAGGGGAACCCGGGGCGACAATTCACTTCTTGCCGAGACCGTTCTGTCGGCGAGTGCCATGGTCGATGCGCGCAAAAAAGCCGCGCCTCAAGGTTTTGAGGCGCGGCCTCAATGTCCAGCGGCGTTCAGCTTGGCGTGCCTAGCTGCCGACTGTCAGGGCAGTGCCCGTGGACGTGAAGGTCTTGTTGGCGTTGCCGCCCAGGGTGGTGATGGCGCCGATGCAGACCACAATGATCAGGGCCAGCATCACAGCGTATTCCACCGCGGTCGGGCCGTCTTCCGCCTTCAGGAAATTCACCACCAATTGTCCTAACTTGTTCATAGCCCTCTTCCTTTCGATCCCTTGAAAAATGTCCCCGAGTGCTCGCACAACGAGTCACTAACGATCCAACCCTAGGTCATGGAGTAAGCCAAAACAAGAAGGGGGCAGAACCGGACGTGGGACAATAATTGCGGCCAGGCGCTAAAGTTATTTTTATCACGCGAATTCTTGTCATTTCTTCTTCCACCAAGCTTTCCACTTATCGCCGCTGGCGCCCAGGTCCTGACCGCTCAATTCCTTGAGGGCCGCCAGCGCCGCGCGGGCAACCGCTGGCACGGAATCGTCGAGGAGACGAATCAGGTCAGGAACAAAGTCCTTGTCGCCCTTAACCGTGCAGGCGAGGGCGGCAGCGCGGCGGATCTCGGCGTCCTCATCGGCGAGCTTGTCGCGTAGCGTACTCGCTGTCATGCGCGACAGGCGCTCGGCGAGCGCTTCACGAGCCTTATTCCGGACAGCGCCTTTAAGCTGAGGAATGGCAGCAGCCAACGCGTCGGTGTAGGCGACCCCCTTGTTGTCGCGCAGACGGGCGAGCAACTGTTCCTGGCGGCTGCCGGCGGCCTGAAGCAGTTCCTGACTTAGCTTCCGCGCGTCGGGCTCCATGGCAGGCGTTCGTGCCGAGGCAGCGGGAGTGGCGGCGGAAGGCGCCGGTCTTCCAGCAGACGGCCTGGCGTTGGCTGCTGTTTCGGCGGTGCCGCTCGATTTCAAGGTCACCTGACCGGGATCTTTCACCTGCCCTTTCAGATACGAGGTCAGGTCGGGAGCAAGATTGGCGCGGCGCAGGAACAGCAGGGCAAAGCACGTATCAATATCCGTGCCGAACTTGCCTTTCCAACTTCCATCCTGCTGTTGCGCGGCCAGAAGAGCGGCCGCGCCCCAGTTGTACCAATCCTTACCGGCGACCGTGTTGACGCCATAGGCGACCGCGACCCGCTCCAGGGACCAGAGAAAATAATAGTCGCGCGCGACGTTGACGTTCCGGACCACGCCCGGTTCGAGCACCAGCCCCTGAAGTTCCGCTGCCGTCATGGACTGAGACATGACTTTGCCGAGGGCAAGGAAGCCGGCGCGGATCACGGGGTCGCGCGTCGGGTCCTGAGGCAGGCGCGCGCCGGCCGTCCTGCCGGCATTCGGCAACGGCTCCATGCGCAGGCGCGTTTCTGTGGCGCTGCCGTAGCCGAAGGCCATGCCGAGCAGCCCGGCACAGCTCATCGACGCCGTGGAACTGCCGAAGACCGGTAAGGTCGAATTGGGGAGCCGATAGCCCCAGCCGCCGTCGCTGTTCTGGCTCTGCTGAAACCGCGCCTCGGTCCGCGCCAGCACTTTCTCCACAGGAATGCCCTGCCGCCGCGCCGCCCACAGGGCCAGTACGGCGAACTGCGTGTTGGAGTTGTCACCCCCCTGTCCGATCAAAGTCTCGAAGCGTCCCGGTGCCGCGGGCCCTTTCTTTTCAAATTCACTCAGCAATTGCTGAATTTCCTTTGGCAGTTCCGGCCTAGCCGGTCGCTCGCGGCTCCCAGGCTTCGGCAGGTCTCCTCTGGAGACCAACTCCGCGCGCCGCTGTACCAACGTTTTCAAGCGTTGATTTTCCTCCGCTCCGAGCGAGGGACAATGATAACTCCAGCCGCCCGAAGAGTTTTGCCCGGCCAGCACGCGCACGGCCAGCGACTGGATCAAGGGCACGTCCATCGGATCGCCCAGGCGATCCAGGAAGAGAATCGCCAGCGACAGGCAGTATGTGGTATGGATATCTTCGATATCAATGCAGCCGTGCCGCACGTACTCGGCTGCCTTGCGCACCGTGGGGTCGTCCTCCGGCACGGCGCATTCCAGCAGTGTGAGGCCGGCCAGCGCCGTGGCGCCAACCTTGCTGTATGTGAACCAGGCGCCGTCGGAACTTTGCGCGGACTGGAGAAAAGCCACGCCGCGCTCTACCGCCCGTGTCACCTGCTGCCGGTCCGCGGCGTGAGCCGCAGAAGCCAGGATCGCTCCCAAGGCAAGAGCTACTGACGCCATGCTGCCATATCGTGCCATATAAGACCCATTGTATCCTGTCTGCGGATGCCAAGGCTTTTCCAGTCGGCGCAAATTTATTCCGCCGGGACAACGTGGAAAACCCCGTTGGCCGTTGGAAGGAGTCGTGACCAGGGGTCACACGGAGCGACGCTACTTCACGACCCGCGTCGAGCGCCTGGACTATTCTTTTCTGGAAGCGGTCCTGAAAAAGACGAATCCGAAAGAGAAGGACCTCGAGATGCTGGATCTACTGGATAAGATCTCCGATTGATTCTTGTGGTTATTGGTTTTTTGTAAACCGACGCGCCGGCGAGGGACCTCGCTGGCGCGTCGGGTTACAATGACCAGGTCTAATGACCTAATGACTCTTCTCTGAGCGCATTGCCGCGCGCAAGGCGCTGGCCACGTCAGTCAGTCCAAATGGCTTTTCCAGAACCGCACAGGCGCCAAGGGCCAGTAAGACGGCGTGATCCTGCGGAAGGCGCTCGCCCACCATGAAGCAGCACTGCAGTTGCGGGTTGATGTGCTGGAGGGACGGAAGAAGCTCCCGTAGAGTCGCATCGACCAGCGCCACGTCGATCCCAGCCTGGTTATGCTGATAGAGGTCGAGCGCCTCTTGAGCGTCGTCGGCCAGCCATATCGCGAAGCCGAAGTGTCCAAGGACCTGTCCGAGCATGCTGCGGACCTGGCTGTCGCCGTCTACAATCAGCACGCCTGGCCGCTTCTGGGAGGCGAAGCCGCGAATGCAAGCGCACAGGCGATCCAATTCCACCGGTTTTTGCAAGACGCCAACGGCGCCGAGCCCGCCGATCTGGTCCGGTAAGTCCGCGGCGCCGGACAGGACAATCACCGGAATGGAAGCCAGGGCCGGGTCGCGTTTCAGGAGTTTGAGGAACTGCCAGCCGTCCATGATCGGCATCAGCAGATCGAGAACGATCAGGTCGATGGCGGCGCCGCCGCGCAGCATGGCCAGGGCCTCTTGGCCATTGGCGACCGATATGCCGTTGAAGCCGGCGTCCTCGGCAGCGCGGCTCAGCCCCTGCCGGGTCATTTCACTGTCATCCACGATAAGGATGTTCTTGCGAGGCAAAGACGGATTCATCGCCCATCTCTCGGCAGCGCGGCGCTTTGCAAGATTGCAAACTCCAGACGCCGAAGCAGCACGCGACAAGGTTTGCATGGCTGTTCTCTGACAGATGACGTTGCCGCACGGATGTCAGTCCGTCTGGGCCCCGGGACGGACAGCCGTCCTGCAGCCCTGATTGGCGACGGGAAAGCCGACGGGATGAAGGTAACCGGCATGGCCAAAGAGAGCCGGCCGTTAGCTTCTAAAGAGAGAAACGGGATCGCGGGCCATCTTCCGCCAAATTATTTCCATAGCCGAATGGAAACACGGTCGGCCTGGCAGCCCGTTGAAGAATGAGACAGGAACTCAAGATACAAGAATCTCCCGCGTTTCCGAGGTCCGGTTCAACGGGCTAGGGTTCGATTTTCTGTAGGGCCATAGGGTCCTGTCGTCACGGCGGTCCAGAAACCTACCAGGGCCAGCAAGAGCATGCTTGCCGTCCAGACGTAGTAACCGCTGAACAGTTGGTCCATGTCGCCGCTGAAAAACCAGAGTGCTGCGCCGGCGCAGGCCAGACAGCCGGCCAGTCCCGCCGCCAAGCCCGCCCGCCGCGTGTCGCGGCGGCGGCCGATCCAGAGACAGGCCACGCCGAGCCAAAGCAACGGGTTGGGCAGCCAACCGAAAAGCCATAACCATTCCGGCCGGCCGTGCCAGATGCCTTCGGCTGCGATCTGCGCGGCACTGCAAGAGGCCTGCCAGCCAAAGGCCGTTTCCGCAAAGACTTTAGTCACAGGCAGGGCATGGGCAATGGCGTAGACAAGAATAACAAGGCAAAGCGCGAAGGCGGATCCGCGCGGCGCAAGGGTGCTTTGCATAGGCAAGGCATCGAAATAGAGGGTTCGGCGCTCCCGAAGGCATGAACCTTCCGCTACCTTATTGTAAGGATGCCCGCCACTGGCCGGCGCTGGAAATGGGACGCGCAAGGAAATGAAATATTCCAAGCATAGCAAAGGAAAACGCCCGCCCGCGTGGTTACGCCCCCTGTTCTGGGAGCATAACTTCAAGGCTCTCACCTGGGATCACGATCGTGACCTGATCATCGCGCGCATTCTGTCCTGCGGGGATTGGGACGCCATTAGCTGGTTGCGAACGCGCCTCAGCGATGACCATCTGGCAGGGTGGTTAAAGCAGCGTGCAGGGGCGGGCCTGAGCCCCCAGCAGCTCCGCTTTTGGGAATTGATCCTGGGGCTACCGCATCGCCAGGTCAATCTATGGCTATCTGCCAGGGGAAGGATCGCCTGGGACAACCGGATAGCGCGATGAAGATTCACGCCAATGTTCTTGGAATGGAACAGCAACGCCTGTTGTCACGGCTGGGTCCATTGCTGGCCGCCTGGGACTATTATCTCGCCGGCGGAACAGCTTTGGCACTGCACCTGGGACACCGGCGCTCGCTCGACCTGGACTGGTTCACGAGTAGGAGCGTCGGCGATCCGTTGCGACTTGCCCAGCGACTTCGAGAGGAGAAGTTGCCATTTCGAACCAAGCAGACGGCCCGGGGAACCTTGCACGGGATGATCGCAGGCGTGCGTGTTAGCTTGCTGGAATATCGTTACCGCCTGCTTCGGCCGTTGCTGGATGCGCCCAAGTTCGGTTGCGTCCTGGCTTCCCTGGAAGATCTGGCGGCCATGAAGCTGGCTGCACTGGCACAACGCGGCGCCAAGAAGGACTTTGTCGATCTTTATGCCCTTGGCCGGATGGGTATCCCGTTGCAGAAAATGCTCGCCTGCTATCAACAGAAGTATGCCTTACAGGATATTGCCCACGTCCTGTACAGCTTGGTTTATTTCGAGGACGCCGACCGCGAGCGGATGCCGGTCATGCTCTCCCGCGGCAATTGGCGCTCGATCAAGAAGACAATTCGAGAATGGGTGCTTGCGGTTTCGGGGTGACTTACACTTGGCGGGTTATCCTTGTCCGGCGGTTCGCAATTCATGTGCCGAAGACTTCTGCGCAAGCCTGCAAGACTTGAGAAACATTCGGCGGCTCCTTTGTCTTG
>DASZFN010000924.1:0-1854 GCA_035939715.1 Gemmataceae bacterium
GCCTTGGCGCGCATCTTCGCCGACGACTACGTGCAGTACGACGCGGCCGGTCGCGCCTTCACCAAGCAACAGGTTCTGGACAACTTGCGCACCAGTGCGATCCGCTACCCCTCGATTGTTTCCACCGGGCGAAGAATCCGGCTATTCGGGGACATGGCCATCGTGCACGGATCGGAAGAGGACGAAGTCGAGGCAGATGGCAAGCGCTTCCCTGTCCGCTACTTGTACATGGACGTCGTGTGCAGACGCGGAGGCAAATGGCAAATCGTGGGCTCGCAGTTGGTGAAGCCGGCCTGAGTTACTCCGCGGCCCGCACCCGGTTCTGCCAGTGCGACCAGACGAACCACACGATCGCGGCCGCGAGGCCGACGCCGATGATGGCATCGAACTGGTGGAAGTACTTGCCCAGACTGCGCCAGTTCTCGCCGAGTTTCATGCCGAAGTAGGCCAATGCAAGACACCAGGGCCAGGAGCCGAGGAAGGTGTACACGTGAAACTTCCCGCGAGGCATGCGGGCGACACCGGCGGGCAGCGCAATAAAAGTGCGGATGACCGGCAGCAGGCGGCCGACAAAAACCGCGGCCTGTCCCCAGCGCAGGAAGAAGCGGTCGGCCCGGTCGAGTTCGCGCCGGCCCATCAGGATCCACCGGCCGTACTTTTCCACCAGCGGACGGCCGCCGTAGTAGCCAATTTCGTAGGCAACGAGCGAGCCCAGATTGCAGCCAATGGCCCCGGCGGTCGCGGCCCACAGAAGCTTCATCGTGCCTTCGTACACCAGGTAGCCGGCGAAGGGCATGATCAGTTCCGACGGCAACGGGATGCAGGCTGATTCGATCGCCATCAGGAAGGTGATGCCGGCATAGCCCGTAACGCCGATCACGGACTTGATGAAGACGAACAGAACAGCAAGGATCTTCTCGGTCATGAAAGAGTTAGGTCAGGCTCCACTCCCGCAGCGTGCGCGCTAGAACGAGCCTTCCTGGGTAAAGGTGAAGCCCGGAAGCGAGGCGCCGTCGGCGGACTTGGTCACTTTGACCTTGACCGTGGGCGCGTCGGGCGCGGTGACCTCGGCGGGGCGCATGACGGCAAACTGGCTGAAGACTTCGTTGTAGACCTTGGTGACGAGGAAGTCCTGGCCGGTGGTGTCCTGGCGCCAGACTTGTCCGAGTTGCACAGATTTCACGGCCACAGGGTTGTCCTTGGATTTCTATTCCAGACTAATGGGGTGCGGGGACGGCGTCAATGGAAGTACTGGTGGCTGAGTCATTGGTTCATTGGCGAAGATCTGTGCCCCCGCCTGGCCGGTGTCGAGTAGAACGGTCGTTGAGGAGGCAGAGGCAAGCTCTTAATCACAAAGGTCGCTAAGGAATCGCAAAGATCGCAAGCAAGCCTCCCTAGGCTGGGCCCGGTTTTCGCCAACAGGTGGCGACCAACGACTAACCAGCTGCCTTTTGCTACCATTACACCCTCGAGTTGAGGAGAGATGCATGGCGCGAGGAGTGACCCCGCGACGACCCGCCAGGTCTGGCCGACATGAGGGAACGCGGCAGGTGACGCGCGGGCAGGCCAGCCGAAGCGCGAAGACGCTGCGTGGCCAGAAGCGTGGCGCAAAGGCTGCGGGGAAAGTGGCCGGGGCGAAGAAAGCCGCGGCGAAGGTGGGCAAGGTCAAGGGCTACAATCCGCTAGCGCCGGAACGGGTTCAGGGAATACTCGAGCATCTGGATACGTTGTATCCGCAGGTGAGGTGCGCCTTACATCACAACAACGCCTGGGAGTTGCTGGTGGCTACGATTCTTTCGGCGCAATCGACCGATGCCAACGTGAACCGGGTTACACCGCGACTTTTCGCCAAGT
>DASZFN010000925.1:0-4038 GCA_035939715.1 Gemmataceae bacterium
GTCGTGTAGTCCATGTACGCGACTACCAGATGGCTGGGATCATTCGGATCCACGGCGATCGACGGCTGCTGATGCACACCACCGCCGGACGTGACTGCCGTATTCGCGGCGGGTGCAATGGTCGCCTCGTCAATTCCCTGGCCTTGATTACTGTTGTTGGCCTTGGTGGTTTCCGGCACGCGGCCTTCCGGATCGATAATCAGACCGAGGAAGCTCGTGTCGAGCCCGATGAAGCCAGCCGGCCTCGCGGGCAAATTCAGCGTTACCAGTTTCGTTTCCAAAGAGAATCGCCCCAGTCCGTTGGGGAAAGCCACGGATTGCAGCAGAGCGTCACCGCCATCGATCTGGCCATCGCTCGACAGATACACACCCACGTCAAAAGGCCCAGCGTCGCCCGCGCCCTGGTTGGATATGGTGAACGACAACGTTACCGGCTGCCCCCAGTTCGTCGGTTGGCCAACTACCTGGAAAGCAGTCGCCACCAGGTCCGCCGGGGCATGCACGGCGAAATCGCCGGGCATGAAAGCCTGACCATTGCTGACCGTGATGGTCTGCTCCACAAGCGCAGGCGCTTGCCGACCGGCAGCGGGCGGCAGGGCCACGCCGAGTTGATAGCTCCCGTCCGCCAGGGCGGGCGCGCTCAGGCTGTATTGTCCGGCGGCATCCGTCTGCGTGCTCAGATCCGGGACGCTAAAGGTGAGCGACCAGCTGTTGAGCGTGAGCCCGCTGATATCCCCCGAATCGCTCTCAAACAAGACGTCCCACTGCCCGTTGGGACTGCTGTCATAAAAGTGATTATTAGGGTCGGTGAAGGCAGTATACGGCCGGAAGCTGCCGACGAAGGGCGATGACACGGCATCGGCGGAAACGGCGGCCTGATCATCAAACGTGCCGGCGAAATGATCGCCATGCTTCAAGAAGAAAACGTTGGGACCGGCGCCATCCTGGATGCCCAGGGGACTGAGCAGGATCACCAGCACCGTGGCCGACCCTGTGTAGTCGACGTCGAGGTTGAAGCGCACATGATTGATCTGTGCCGGCAGACCGGCGACCGAGAGGGGCGCCGCGCCGGGCAGACCGAAGCCAAGCGGATCGGCCTGGATCACGTTCTGCGCGGGCGTGAAGGTGACGTCTCGGCTGTCGAAGCGGCCGTCGTGGTTCTGGTCCAGAAAGACCGTGGCTCCGGCGAGGGCGGGCTCATTGCCGTCGCGCAGGCCGTTCTGATTGAGATCGTTGAAGACCGCGCCGTTGATGGTTACGGTCAGCAAGGTCCTGTCTTCGAGCAGTTCCAGCAGCAAGCGCCGCCGCGCTCGTCGTTTCAGGGACCGTCTGCGCACCGCATTGGAGGCAGAACGGGACAACCGCCGGCCTGATCGGCAAGATGGAGTCATAGCGCATTGCCTCTGCGAGTCCAGAAAAGGGCAAAGGGGCGATCGCCAGAATGTTCAGGATCAGCAGGAGTCAGGGGGAGATCTTGCTGGCGACCCGGTTAAGGGCCACAATTTCCATCCAGCATGATAAAGCATTTACCGGCGGAATTCTTGGGTAAATCGGAATTTTTTTTCGGCCAGCGCAACGGGCAATAGTTTTCCATCTGGCCATGCCACTTCCACGAATTTGTTATGCATGCATCTGTAGGACACATAGCAAACCAATATGCATAACAAATTCTAAATGGTCAGAATCGATAGAGATGGTGTGGCATAAGGAATTACATTCACGTCAAGGCGGACTTGGCGCACTCTGATGCCCTGAGGCGTGCATAACAAACTGCATAACAAACGCCATCTTGTCGCGCCTGACAGCCGCCGAGCGACAATCTCGCAGATGCTGGTGAAGCAAGATCGCAAATTACGTCTTGACAGTAAGTGAATTAATGTATACTATAGAACCGCGGTGATTTGCCGGCCTCGCCGCAATTGGGCTGACACGGAGCACTTCTTTGAGCGAGCTTAACCATGTATGCCGATGCCGACCCGCAGAGAAATGCCGAGCGCGACAAGGTGGAGCAAGCCGGTGAGGGGGCCGGCGTGTGGACCGCCGCGGACATCCTGAAGTTGGGAACGCGCGGCCACGAACTGGCCTCGACTATCCCCCCGGCGGCGTCGTGGCCGTGGCATGGCTACATGGGCGCCGGCAAGATCACACTCCTGACCAGCCAGTGGAAGTCCGGCAAGACCACGCTGGTCGCCCATCTGCTGGCGCGCATGGGCAAGGGCGGGAAACTGGCGGGCCGGGCCGTGGATCCCCGGCAACGCGGCGATTTTCTCCGAGGAGCCGCGCAGCAGCTGGGAGGAGCGCCGTCGCCATCTGCACATTGCCGAGGGACACTGGTATTTTTGCCAGCCGTTCGCCGGCCGGCCGACCATGAACCAGTGGCGTGCGCTCATCGCTGCCATGCTGGAGCTGCGCCGCCGCGAGGGGCTGGCCATGCTGGTGATCGATCCCATCGGCCTGTTCCTGCCCTGCAACGAGAACACGGCGGCGGCGGTCCTGGATTGCCTGCGTCCCTTGCGCGAGCTGACGGCGGCAGGGCTGAGCGTCGTCCTGATCCATCATCCGCGCAAGGGGCCCGCGCTGCCCGGCCAGGCGGCGCGCGGCACCGGCGCCTTCGGAGGCTTTGTCGATATCGCCCTCGAGATGCACTGGTACGACAAGCGGGAGCAGGTCGACCGGCGCCGCTGGCTGCGCGCCTATTCGCGGCACGAGGAGACGCCGCGCAACCTGGTCGTGGAGCTGACGGCCGCGGGCGACGACTACGTGGTGCACGATGGCGCCGACGATCCGGCCTGTGTGGAGGGATGGCAGGCGCTCTGCCTGGTGCTGCAAGACGCCAGCGAGCGCCTGACGCAGCGGCAAATCCTGGAGCAATGGCCGGACGATTTTCCCCGTCCGGATCAGGCGACCGTCTCGCGCGCCTTGAAGCGCGGCATGGACAAGGGCCTGGTGCACCAGCAGGGAAGCGGCCGCAAGAACGATCCCTTCCGCTACTGGCTTCCTGATAAAGAGGACGCCTTCTATCCCGGCGACCGTGCCACTCCGGAACAGCTCGAGCGCTTTGACATATATCACCGGGCGAAATTCTTTGAAGCGCTGGGCGATGACCCCGAGACGGCGCGGAAAAAGGCGGCTGCCTGGCTGAAGTCCAATCCACAAGCGGCGCCGCCGCCTGCGGCGCCGGCAGATCCAGCGCTTCCAGAACCACCCGTGGCCAAAGCTTCGCCCGCGCCCACCGAACCTCCCTGCGCACGCTCCGCCACGCCGGTTGCGGCAACGCCAGCCCCGGAGGCCGTCCCCAGTCCGCCGCTGCCCGCTCCGCCGCCTGCACCTGCGCCCGAGGCCGCGCCGCCGAAACGCCCCCCTCGGAAGCGGATCAAGAAGCAAACCGCGCAGGCAGCGCCACCGGAGTCGCCGGAAAATGCCCCGCCAGCGCCCGTCGAGGAATCTGCTGGTTCCGATCAAGCGTCCGCCCCAATTCCAGCAGCAACGGATTCGGGGCCATCGTCAGCACCCGCCCCAGATCCTCCGGCGGCCTCTGCCTCTGCGCCTGCCTCGCCGCCGCCGACTGCGAAACCCGACGCCATGAGCACATGCAGATACGGCATGCGAAGGTGGCCGCGATGAGCCGGACTTGCCGGCTGGCCCGGAAGGGTCTACCTGGTCTAAGAGATGAATACGTAAAGCGGCCTGCAGGTCCGCCAAGAATCGGCGCCGGTTTTCGTTGGAGCGGCCGGAAAAAATGGGGACTGGCTCGGCACGATGCTGTGCCTGTCCCCATTTTTTCCGGCCGCTCTTAAGAGTGTTGTGTCTTAGAATCCAAGACCGTGGCGAGCATAGGAGACACAATCATCCGGGTCTCTCTACCTGCCGTCTGTCCATGCCGATTTGAATATATTCACACCGCCGCGCTGACGAAAAACTTGTTCGGGCAATGCCAGTAGCTGGGAGTTCCCTCCTGCTCGTGCAAAGAGTGAAGAATCGGGACTGGTTTCCCGAAAAACATGCTGAAGCTGCGGTCACCCTCAGGACCCCCGAGAA
>DASZFN010000926.1:0-4096 GCA_035939715.1 Gemmataceae bacterium
TCGCCCGCCTCCAGCATCTCGCGGGCGACCTGCGCTCCGAGAATGATATTACAGCACATGCCGCAGCTCTCGCCGTCGTGGTCCACCAGGCTATCGCTTTCCGCCATGCGTTCGAGAAAGTCCTGGTCGCTGAGATTCCCCTGGCCAGCCAGAACCTTGGCCAGCTCCGGAGAATCTTCGGCGGCTTTCTTGCTTTCGGCAGTAGCACAGCGGTTGATGGAGTTCGTCTTCCTCTGCCTATAATAGCCCGCGTGGGCGTGCGTCCCGACAAGCTGGCCAGTGGCGCCGGCCGTGGTCCGTTGACAGGAGGACTCTGCCATGTGGTGGTCCCTGATGCTTGGTGTGCTCGCGGGAGCCGGCCCGGCTCCGACCGAACTGGCGCCCCCGGTGCGCTTGCTGGCGGGAGGCCAGCCGATCAACGTGGACATCGGCCACGCCGCTCCGTTCGTGGCCGACCTGAGGGGCGACGGCACGATGAACTTGCTCGTCGGACAATTCGGCGAAGGCAAGCTTCGACTCTACCCCATCAGCGGCAGCAAGGACGGCCGCAGTTCGGCAAGTTTGAGTGGCTCCAGGCCGGCGGCAAGACGGCCACCGTGCCGGCAGGCTGATGCGTCGGCTTCACTCCACAGTTTGTGGACCTGGATGGCGACGGCATCGGCGACATCATTACCGGCTGCTGGCCGGGGGAACTTTATTTCTTCAAAGGCAAAGGCAAGGGCGAGTTCGCTGCTCCGGTGAAATTGCAGCGCGACGGCAAGGACATTAATCTCGGCTCCGCTTCCACCGTGTTCGCGGCCGACTGGCGTGGCACAGGACGGCTCGATCTCCTCGTCGGCAACATCGGCGGCGACATCCATCTTATTCCCAACGACGGCAGCAACGCCAAACCGGTTTACGGCACGCCGCGCAAACTTCAGGCCGCCGAGCAACCGATCGTGGCTCCCCATGGCGATTCGCAGCCGCTCGTCGCCGACTGGGATGGCGACGGGTTGCTTGATCTGCTGGTTGCCTGTGGCGACGGAAGTGTGGTCTGGTATCGCAACATCGGCAGCAAGACGGACCCGCAACTGGCAAAGGGCGTCGCCCTCGTCAAGGCCGCCCCCCAGCCGAATTACGACGAGAACGCTCCGCCGGTCAAGGACATCAAGCCCGGCATGCGCGCCAAGGCCTGTGTTGTCGATTGGAACGGTGACGGCCATCTCGATCTCCTGGTCGGAGATTTCGGCATGAGCTTTGGCGAGAAGCCGGTGCTGTCTGAGCAGGATAAGAAGGCCGAGAAGGAAGCCAGCGCCAAGGCGCAGGAGCTGCAGACCAAAATGCAGCCTTTCTTCGACGCCTACAATGCCAAGCGGCTGGAAACGCCTGCCAAAGGAGACGATACCGACGAAGCCAGGCGCGAGCGTGAAAAGAAAGCTCAGGAAGTCCTCCAGCAAAAGGAATTTCAAGACCTGCAAAAAGAGCAGATGAAAGTGATGCAGACGCTGAGCAAGTACCAACGTCCTTATTCGTATCAGGGCTACGTGTGGCTTTACCTGCGCAAACCGCCGGCATCGGCGGCCAGGTAACATCGGTTAGAAATAACCAGCTAAGTTCGTAGCTGGATCGAAAGACAGGGGAGGTTTCGCGGCACGATCCGCGATTCGCCACCAGAAATCCGTAAGTCACCGATCCCGCGGCGGATGCCAACCCGCGGCAACCCAGGCTCGGCGCACCATAACGGCGATCAGATTGTTCAGTTGCAGTGCGATCACTGTCGCACGTCCGCACGGCGTTTTCCCGACGATCTGCGTGCCGTCCTCACTCCACGCGAAATGTTCGGACCAATGTTGCCGGCGAGGGTCAAAGAGAGGCGCCCGTTGGCCGGTCTCGGGATCAAATGCCTGGGTTTGCACTCCTTTGAATCCGTTGCAAAGGCGGCAGCTTTGCCAAAGATTGTCCTCGTCATCGGAACCACCCTCGGCCTTGGGAATGATGTGCTCGATTTCCAGCAACCCCAGAACAAGCCATTGCGGGCTCAAGCAGTAGCCGCAACGGTCGCCGGCTTGATGGCGCACGCGCGCACGGATTTTCTCGGGAATGTACCCAGCACTCACGGCTGCAAAGGTCCCCGCAAGCCGCGCTGCACTGCCAATCGCAGCGCCTGCGCTTTACGCAACAAGAGATCCTGGTAGAGTTGCATCAGGCCGGTTAGGTCCGCGCGTTCCGCATCAGTTAAGGTGCCGGCTTGCTGGCGGTCCAGCAGGAGACTTAGCCGCTCGTCTTCTGCCGGCGGCATCTCTGTTTGGCTGGCAGCCAGGACTTCCTCGTTCGATTTGGCGCCAAGATCCTCGGTCTGGCCTCGAGCGGTCCCCAATGGCTTCAAGGATAGGGAGATCGTCTCCGCCAGCAGATCAGAAACCGGCTGCCCGGTGCGGCGAGCCAGAACTTCTGCACGCTCCAGGACATCCTCGGGTAATGTCACGGTGATCTGTGCACTCATGATCTGACCTTTTTTCTTTGGCACAATCCATTTGCTTAGGCATGGTTGGCCCCCTTACGATATCAGAAAAGCCGACGCCGCGAAACGGCATGTCGGCCCTGCAAACAGAAGACCGATTACCCAAGGTTTTGCTGTGAGCCCAGACTCCCCTTTCAAAACCGTGAACCGCCGCGAGTTCGTCCAGGGCAGCGCGGCAACCGTGTTAACTGCGGCGAGCTATGCCCGAGTCCTTGGAGCGAACGAACGCTTGGGGATCGGCTTCATCGGCTTTGGGCTGATCGGCAAGCGGCACGTCCTGGACTTTCAAGCCCAGCCCGATGTCCAGTGCCTGGCCATCGCCGAGGTCCACCGCGGACGGCTTGAGGAGGCGAAGGCGCTCATCGGTGGTTCCGTGAAGGGTCATGGCGATTTCCGCAAGCTGCTCGATGACCGCGACGTGGATGCCGTCGTCGTTTCGACGCCGGATCATTGGCACGCCCTCATGTCCATGATGGCGTGCGCGGCCGGCAAGGATGTCTATGTGGAGAAGCCGCTTACCCTCTTCGTCCGCGAAGGCCGGTGGCTGGTGGACGTGGCGCGGCGCCACGGGCGGATCGTGCAGGTCGGCACGCAGCAGCGCTCGGGGCCGCATTACCAGCGGGCCAGGGAGTTGGTGCAGAAGGGTTACCTCGGCACGATCAGCTCGGTGCGGATGCAGGCCTTTCGCAACATCATGCCGGGCTACGGGGCGCCAGCCGATCAGGATCCGCCGGCCGATCTCGACTGGAATCTATGGCAAGGGCCGGCGGCTTTCCGGCGCTACAATCCCAACCGGGCCATTTATCACTTTCGCTGGTTCTGGGATTATTCCGGCGGGCAAATGACGAATCTCGCCGCCCATGCGCTCGACATCGTCCACTGGTACCTTGGCGTGGCCGGTCCCTGCGCGGTAACCAGCGTGGGCGGCCGTTTTTGCCTGAAGGACAACGGCGAGACGCCCGATACCCAGGACACGCTGATCGAATATCCGCGCTGGACCGCCATCTGGTCTCACCGCGAAGCGTCGCGTGGATCGGCCGGCCCAGCCGGGCTGGAGTTTTTCGGCACGAAAGGAAGTCTGAGTATCTCGCGGCGAGGTTTCGTCGTGACGGCAGATCGCAAGCTGGCGCCCGGCGATACGGTCCCGCAATTCGCCGACACCCATCCCGTCGGCGGGCCCGTGCGCACCAATGCCTCGGCCGGCGAGTACTGGACGGAGCCGCTCAAGGACGAATCGGGCGATCAACGCCAGCAGTTTCGCGAGCATGTCCGCAACTTCCTGGATTGTGTCAGGTCGCGCAAGCAACCGCTTGCCGACCCGGAGAGCGGCCACCGCGTGGCGACGGTCTGTCATCTGGCGAATATTTCCCTGCGTGTCGGCCGGAAGATTCGCTGGGACGCCAAGACGGAGGAGATCCTCGGCGACGCGGAAGCAGCCAAAATGCTGGTGCGGCCCTATCGAGCGCCGTGGGACGCAGAGCTGAGAAGCCTGGGAGTGGGGTGACACCATGGACCTGACACGGCGCGAACTGTTGGCCGGCGGCCTGGCGATGCTGCCTGGGTTGCCTGTACTTGCCTCCGGGAGCGGTGGGCAAG
>DASZFN010000927.1:0-13581 GCA_035939715.1 Gemmataceae bacterium
AAAGGCTTCGGCCGGGGTCAAGAAGTTTCGCATGTAGCCCGGCTTCGCTCTGGTCATCTCTCCTGCGCCGTGGAACCGGGCAGGGGCTGCCACGGTTGCTTGCGCCCACCTAGGTGTTTGGCAAGGAACTCCTCCATGCGCCCGAAAAAGTCCAGGTTGTTCTCCGGCCGCGCGAAGCCGTGCCCTTCATCCGGATAGACGATTAACGTCACCGGCCGCTTGCGCTCACGCAAGGCCCTGGCCATCTGCTCGGCCTGGTCGATGCTGACGCGCGGGTCGTTGAGGCCGTGGCCGATTAGCAGCGGGGCGCGGATCTTATCGACGTGGTACAGCGGACTGATCTTCTCGTTCCAGGCGTCGTCGTGCTCGGCGTCGCCGAAACGCAGCACCCAGCGCTGTTTGACCGGTTTCCAGTAAGCCGGAATGCTGTGCAGCAGCGTGCGCACGCTGGACGGACCGACCATGTCCACGGCGCACTTCCAAAGTTCCGGATGAAAGGCAATGCAGCACAGGCTGGCATAGCCGCCTCCGGAAGCGCCCATCACGCCCAGCCGGTCGCGATCGGCTAACCCGGAGTCCACGGCCCATTGCACCACGTCCAGATAATCGTTCATGATGGCCTGGTCGCCGAACTGGCGGTTGCTGGCGTTGAGAAACTTCTTGCCGAAGCCGGTTGAGCCGCGATATTGCGGCTGCAGCACGGCGTAGCCGCGGTTGGCGGCGAGCTGCGCCCACGCATCGTAGCCCCAGCGGTCCCGCCACCAGGGGCCGCCGTGCGGGAACAGGATCAAGGGCAGGTTCTTCCGCTCCACGCCGGGCGGTACGGTTAGATAGCAGACCAGGTCCAGGCCGTCGCGCGAGCGCACGACGACCGATTCCATCGCCGCCAGTTTGTACCGGGCCAGCTCCGGCTGGTCGGTGAGCAGCGGTGTGGTCTTTTTTTGGCTTCGGTCGTAGAGGTAGTACACAGCGGGCGCGTCCGGCCGCGTATACACCACCAGCCACAGCGAATCATCCTTGACGCGGTTCACAATCTGCAGAGTTCCCTCGTGTGCGTGCTGGAGCGCGGCAAAATCCGCCGCGACAGCCGGGTCGGTGACCTTCCATTCGAGGCGCGTGAAGTTAAAGCCGACGGCCTGGATGCGTCCGCTCGCCGGATCGTCCACAACGGCGGGATGAAAGAGCACACCGAGCTGATATTCCACGTCGCAACGCGGGTCGGCCGCGATCTCGCGCAGCTCTTTGCCGGTTTGCAGGTCAAGCTCGACCAGGCGCGTCTTGTCGCCGCCCAGCGGATTGACCACGTAAAGGCTTTTGCCGCCCGGGGCGAAACCGGCGACCAGGGTGCCGCCGTTCACCTGACCGTAGAAGCAGCAGTCTTCGAAGGGGATGCTCAGCAAGTCGCGCCAGGTGTCCGCGGCGCTGGCGCGTACGCGGATGGTGGTGTGGGCATCGTCGCCGCCAAAGGCTGTGCAGGCGCGAATGATGAAGTCCTCATCCGTGGTCCAGGACAGAACGTCGCCCGGATTTTGCGCTTCGAGAGTCACGGCTCCGGAAATCAGATCAATGCGATGCATGTCGAAGACGCGGCGATCGCGGATATTGAGGCCGACCAGGATCTCCTGGGGGCGCTTACTGCTGACCAACATGTCCTGGGCGCGCACGCCGACGAACGGCGTCAGGTCGCGCACAAGACGGCTGTCGAGATCCGCGGCGTAGATGTGCCAGTTTTCATCGCCGTTCAGGTCCTGCCGATAGAGGATGTGCTTGCCGTCCGCGGCCCAGTTGAAGCCGAAGATGCCGCGGCGCGTATCCTGCGTCACCATGCGGGCATCCTCCTTGCCGAGCGTCTGCACCCAGACGTTCAGGACGCCCTTGTCGGAAGCGGCCACATATCCCAGCCGTAAGCCGTCCGGCGACAGCTCCAGGCCAGTCTTCAAGGCGCCGCCAAACAGCACCTGGCGTGGGATGAGGGGCGGCAGATCGGCCCGCGCCTGGGGCAGCAGCACGACAAGAAAAACACAGGGGCACAGCCGGCTCAGGAAACGGCTCATGGCAGGGCTCTCCGTTTGTGGCAAAGACTTGCCGCCTCCGGATGGTGGCAATTATACAAGGGTAGACGCCCCGGCCGCGGCTTTAACTCAATTTAACCTTGCGCACGCACCGCCCATCCGCATCTTGGCGAGTAGGCCAGACAATTTCTGCGGGTCGATCTGAACTCGGAGTCGCAGGATAAGAAGGATTCATCTCGGGGGGCGAAGCGCCTTATCCCGCTTTGCCGAACGGACGCGTCGGCTCCGTGGGGCCGGGCACAGGAGAGGGGACTCCGGCAAGCGGCAGGCTGCCGGCGCCTGTTTGTTCCACTTCACGCCGAAAGGCGCGCTGGACGCCTCGGGCAGCGAGGCGGTCAGCCAGGCGCGGGAAGAAGCGGCTGACAAAGACGAGCAGCTTGCCGGGCAGCGATAAGCAGATCTCGGCGCGGCCGCAGGCTAGCGCCCGCAAGGTGGCGGCAGCGACCGCCTCGGCCGTCATGCCGCGCATATGATCGAACTGCAGGCGTGCCTTGTGCTCCAGCATGTTTTGCGAAAAATTGCTGCGCGTCAAGCCGGGGCAGACGACCAGCACAGCGATGCCGTACCGGGACACCTCGGCACGCAAAGCTTCGCTGAAGCCTTGGACGGCAAACTTGCTGGCCGAGTATTCGCTCCGCGCCGGGATGCCGCGCTTACCGGCAATAGAAGAGATATTAATGATGGCCGGGCGACAACCGTTGCGCAACAGCGGCAGGCAAACGCGCGTCGTCTCGGTCACGCCGAAGAAGTTGACTTCCATGATCTTCCGTAACCGCTCCGGATCTGCTTCCAGAAAGTGCCCGGTGGTGCCGATGCCGGCATTGTTGATGAGAACGTCTAGCCCGCCGAAACACGCCAGCGCGGCAGCCGCCATGCGTTCGCGATCGGCCGGCACGGTCACATCGGCGCAGACGGTTTGCAGA
Source organism: Gemmataceae bacterium (assembly GCA_035939715.1). Lineage (GTDB taxonomy): Bacteria > Planctomycetota > Planctomycetia > Gemmatales > Gemmataceae > DASZFN01. Next base: position 2,996 of record DASZFN010000927.1, read on the forward strand.
TCCGCGCCGCGGCTGCGCACCTGGCCGGCCAAGTCATGCAGCAATTCGTCAGAGCGCGCCGCGGCCAGCACACGGGCCCCCTGCAGCGCGGCGGACTCCGCCAGGGCCCGGCCGATTCCCTGCGAGGCCCCGGTGATCAACATGCGCGTTCCGGAAATCGGCCGGCGGCTCATTGGTTGGTTCCTTTGGTCGCGTAGCAAAAAGGCTTTAGATAGGATCGTTGTGAGAAGCTACTTCCAATTCTTGCCAGACCAGCGGGGCCGCTCAAGCTTAAGATCTTCGCCAACCGGCACAAACTAGCCGTCGCGTAACGGAAACTCCGGCTGCGCGGCCGGTAACGGTGAGCGCAGGAACCGGTTGCCAAGGCAGCGCGATCCTCTTCACAGTCGCGGTCCAACTTCGCCAGGTCGGGGGCCGAAGAAGTGGGCCTTTGTGGGTTTTCTGAATCTAACCACATCTGCTTATATGTTTATGGCTTTTCGTCGCGCCTGTTCCATGCGCAGCGAGTTGCTCGCAAGTGCGCACTTGGTTGCGGCATGAGCGGCACATCGATTGCTCAAAACCGGATAAGGAAAAGAGGGGATGCTAATGGATGAAAAAGATAAACTTCGTGACATCAAGAGGCGACTCGAGGAAATAGCCGCCGAAGCCGTCAAACTCAGTCAGAGCATGGAGCGGATTCGCAAGGAGCTGGACCGCATCAGGCCTCCGCCGACCAACGGCGACAAGAACTAGGCGGCCTGGGGCACGCCCATTTCAATCTCGAAAATCCCGCAGAGTGCGCTCTTTCCAGTCGATACAATCGAAGCAGGCATGCAGCCTGAAGACGTAGAGGGGTGACGTAGTTTGCGCCGGGATCTGACAAATTGGCGAAGAGCATTCCCAGGACAGGCAAGAAATTCCGGCCGAAGACCGCCATCAGAGGCAAACGCTTTCGCTGCGCCCGCTGCCGCCGCAGAAGCCCGAAACCCGTCACGACTCCGGCGCCGTGGTATTGTCCCGCCTGCCTCGGTGCAGAATCCGACTAGCTAACACGAGGCGAAGGGACGCAGGCGATGAATCCCTGGTTCGCGAAGGCGGTCGTTCTCCTGGCGAGCATCGTGATGGTGGCCATCCGCGCGCCGCACGGACAGCGGAGCCGCACGATCCCGGTGGCGAGCAGCCGCAAGGGGCCTCTGGAGACCGTCCTATTAACCATCGCCTGGGTTGCGTTTTTCCTGCCGCTGATCTGGATTGTGACGCCGCTATTCGCCTTTGCGGACTATCCGCTTCACCCGGTCCCGCTCTTCACCGGCGTCTTATGCCTGGCGCTCGGGCTGTGGCTCTTCCACCGCGCGCATGCGGATCTTGGTACGAACTGGTCGATCACACTGGAGGTACGCGAGAAACACCAGCTCGTCACGCACGGCATTTATCGTTGGGTCCGGCACCCGATGTACCTGGCCCTGCTCATTTACTCTGCAGGCCAGGCACTGGTCATTCCCAACTGGTTGGTGGGGCCGTCGTATGGCGTTGCCATGGTTTTGCTCATCGCCCTCCGCATGGGACTCGAGGAGCGCATGATGCATGAGCAATTCGGCAAGGACTACGAGATCTACCAGGCGACGACCAAGCGCTTGATCCCTGGTATTTGGTGATCAATTACTTCTTCCTGGCATCTCCGTCGCCCTTCCCCGCGAAAGGGAATAGCGCATCTTTTCTTTCCATGATGGTCATACTCGGACCGGGGTAAGCGATGCCGCCGCGGGGCGTGTTCGGGGCGTTCCAGCCCAGACCTTCGGCGTCTTGCACGAGCTGCTCCAGGCGCCGTTCGACGATCGTCTCCTTCGCTTCGCGGCGCTTGCTCAGCAGCTTCTTCAGCCGGGCCACCTGCTTTTCCAGGTCATCCAGCTCCTTCTGTTGTTCCTTCAGGTGCGCGTCGAATATTTGGTCGAGCACCTGTGTCAGCTTCTTGCGCAACCCTTTCTTTTCGTCGTCGTCTTCCGCCTTGGCGATCTGGTGGGCCAACTGCACGGATTCGTTCTGCAGCGCGTGCTGTTTGTCGTTTGCCAGACCGTAGAGGTAAGGGCTCGGCCGTCGAAATTGCCCGTCCGGGACCTGCACGGGGACGGTTAGAGAGTCGGTTTTGGGTTGCGCTTGTCCGATGGCATTAGGCGATGCGAAGAAGGAAACACCAACAACCGCCGCCGCCAGAAGAACAACGACAGACAGGGAAGTGAAGGACTTCATGCGATCTTTCTCCTTTGTCAAGAACTGAGTCTCTAACGTAAATCGGGCCATCGCTCGACGCTTTGCTTTAACGATTCCACCCGCCGCCGCGCCTCTTCCAGGCCGGTCTGCAACGGGTCGTAATTGGTCTCCTCAGCGCTGCCGAGCGCATGCTGGAGCAGCTCGGTTTGCCGGCGTGCGTCCTGGAGCGCGTCTTCAACACCGCCTGCCGCGTCCGCAGGCGCGGCCCAAAGCGACCCCTGCAGGCGGTCCACGCCCGCGCGGAGCTGTTGCCAACCGTCATCGAGTTCCTGTTCCAGTTGAGCCGCCTCTTCCGGCGCTAGCCCGGCCGCTGCGGCTTCGCTGCGCTCGCGCGTTCCAGGCCAGGACCAGGGGGATAACGCCAATGAGGAAAACCAGGGAGATAACGCCAACGCAGCGCCCAGGACCAGCGGCAAAGTGAGCGACGCGGCCGTGACAAGCGTGCGGCGCGAGCCGCGCCCGTCGCGGCGCGACACCTGGCGGCCCAGCTCGACGGCTGGCGGCGGCAGCGCCTGGCGGTCCGGCTGCTGCACGTGGGCCAGGCAGCGCTCCAGCAGCTCGGCCACTTCCGCGGCCGATCGAAACCGCGCCGTGGCATCCTTGGCCTGCAGCTTGCCGATGATCCCTTCCAGCCAGGCGGGGATGTCCGGGTTCAACGAGCGCACCGGCACAGGTTCGTCGTCGCACAGTTGGCGGATGACTGCCAGCGTCGTATTGGCGCGGAACGGCGGTCTGCCGGTCGCCATGGCGTAGAGCGTGCTCCCCAGCGAGAAGAGATCGGCACGCTGATCGACCGGCTCGCCGCGTGCTTGCTCCGGCGCCATGTACTGGGGCGTGCCGGCAAGAAAACCATTCTGCGTCACGCTGGCGTCGTCCACAGCGCGGGCCAGGCCGAAATCGGTGATGCGCACGCGCTCGATACCGTTCTCGAGCATGATGTTCGCCGGCTTGATGTCGCGGTGCACCAGGCCCTGGGCATGAGCCGCCGCCAGCCCCGCGGCCGTCTGGAAACCGATGCGGAGGATTTCTTTCAGTTCGAGTGCCCCGGAACGGTCGAGCCGTTGCTGCAGCGATTGGCCCGGGATAAAAGCCATGACCAGGTACGGCGGGTTGCCGTCCGGATCGACGGCATGGACCGGCACCACGTGATCGTGCGAAACCGCGGCGGCGGCCCGTGCCTCGCGCGCGAAGCGCTTGCGGGCCGAGCCGTGCGCCGCCAGCTCGGCCGCCAGGACCTTGATGGCCACGGGGCGATGCAGCACCGGATCGAAGGCGCGCAGCACGACCCCCATGCCGCCCCAGCCGAGCACTTCCAGGACCTCGTACTGGCCCAGCTTGCCAAGCGCTCCCGGCTTGTCGGACGGCGAGAGGAACTGCAGATCTCGTTCGGAACCCGGTGTCGGCCAGTCGGCATCACAGGTCGGCCACACCTCAGGCCCGCCGGCGCCGCCCAGGTGCTGGCGCAGCTCCGACCACCAGCGCGCTCCGCCCGCCAGTTCATCCAGCTTGTCCCGGCAGGCCGGGCACACATCCAGGTGCCTTTCCAGGTCCTGGCGAAAGTCGTCGGGAAGCCGGTCCTGCAGGAACAGGTCGAGCCGGCGTGTGTCACAGGTCTTGGTGTGCGCATCCATCGGTCGGCTCTCCGTGGTCAAACCCGCTGTCCTCGCTCAACTGCTGCACGCGCTCGCGCAAGCGGGCGAGCACCCGGCTGCGGGCGATGTACACGGCGCCCGGCGACATCCCCAGCGCGCCCGCCACGCCGGCGACCGGCTCATTCTGCACTCCCGTCCGCCAGAACGCCTGCCAGGTCGCTTCGGTGAACTCATTCTTGACGCGTTGCGCGGCCCAGCGAAAGGCGCGTTGCCGGAATTCCGCGGCAAACTCCGCCTGCGCCGCGGCGTCGGCCGCCGGCTGCGCCTCGAGCAGCTCCTGAACGCTCGTCCGTCCGCTGCCGCGCACCAGGCAGCCCTGCCGGGACAGAAAATTCACCACCAGGTTGCGGGCGATCCGGAACAGCCAGCTGCGAAACTTGCCCTTGGCCGGATCGGGATCCCAGCGTTCGATGGCGGTGGCGACGGCCCGGAACACATCCTGGCAGACGTCGCGGGCGTCGGCTTCCTGCAAGCCCTTGCGCCGCGCCAGGCGATAGACGAGCGGCTCGTAAATCTCGACGAATTCCGTCCAGGCCGTTTCGTCATCGAGATTCCGCAGCCGCAGCACCAGGCTGCGCCGTGTCGTCGGCTCCATGCGTCGTCCCTTACAGAGTTCCACAAGCGAACAGAGTGAATCTTTCAAAGAAATTGCGCCATTTGCAAGGACAGAAGTCGTGTTGTCTCGGATTACCCGCGTCACGTTGGCGGATGCCGTCCACGAAAGGTTTCTTCGGCGCGGATTGCGAGAATAAGCGCGTGATGCAGGCGAGGGCAAGGTTCTCCGGCGTAGTCTCGCCTCTCACGATGCGCCAGCCGGTTGCGAACGGAAAGTAACACCGCCAACCCCATGTATGGTGGCGGTGTTACTCTGGCGGTGTTGTGCAGGCCAAATACAGCATGCGCACCGGTTCATTTCGAGCCCGTTGTCCCTGGGGTTTCCGGCGCTTCAAAATCCAGGTTTACCGGCCGGCGCGGTAGCTCGGGTTTTCGCTCTATCTTTGACCTGGGATCTGTTGAAGGGTTGGTGACCGGCACGCTGCGATCCACGATCTCCAGCTTCAGATCGTCAATCCATGCCTTGCCCGCCCCCTCGACCAGCACGGCAAAGCGGATGGTCTTGCTGCTCTCGGGGATATCGATGACGATGTGCGGCTGCCGCCAGTCGCTGGTGCCGCGGACGGCTTCCGCCACGGTCTTATCGATCTCCAGCAAGCCGTCGGCGCCGTCGATGCGCATCCACAGAGTAGCCATCCCCTCGAGCCGCTCGGTCTTGAGATAGCCCGTCAGGCGGACGCGCTCGCCTCGATAGTCGTCGGCGCGGATGGTCTGCGACATCATGGCAAAGCTGGACGGCCGCGGGCTGCGGCTCTCGATGCGGCAACTGGACGTGCCGCCGTGCCGGACGGCGTCATCGACCTGAAATGCATAATCGTCGCCGTGACAGGACCAGCCCGCGGGCGGTCCGCGGCGCGACCGCACTTCCTCGGCGGCGAGCGGCGTGGCAATACGCACGAGCCAACCGTGGTAAGGAGCGTGTTCTTCCACGGCGCGGCGCACCAGTGCCGTCACGTCGAGGCGATATTCCTTGTCCGCGGGATCAATCTCCGCAGTCAGCGCGGGGCGCCTGACGAAGGCGGGTTGCCGATCCCAGCAAGTCCTGGCTTCGTCCCAGGATTCCTTGACTTCATGAACCACCACGTTAACCGGCTGTGACGGCAACGGATGCGCGCTCTGCGAACGTGACAGCAGCACTTCCGCCTTGCGCACGCGGCCCTCTTTGGGCAAATCGAACTGCAGCAAAATCCGATTGGTGTCGTTCAGATCGACGGACAGCACCTCATGGCTTCCCAGGGGAGTGTTCGACAGATAGGAAAGCAGGACGGTATCCGCGGTTGCGCGGGAAGTTTGCCGCGTGCCGTCTTCAAAGACGACTCGCAAGCTCGGGCCGGAATTGGTTTCCCGGCTGGCGATGCCGATCCATCGGGCGGATGCCTGTTTCGCGGCGGGGGCCGCGGGTTGTTCCCGGCTCCCTTGCACCCATTCGGCAAAGCTCTGCCGCGCCTGTTGCGGAAAAGCGTTATCGCCCTGTCCCTGCCAGGCCAGGGCCCCGGCGCCGCCGCCAATCAGGCAGACGGCCAGCATGATCATCACCGCGCACTTGACGTTGGATAGAAACATGGCGCTTGTCACTCCTTCCATTAAGGCTATCGCCCTGGCCGAGAGCACTCCGCTAAGCGGCGTGCCTGCGGCAAAACAAAGGGCAGCTTTGACCGTGGCCTGTGCAAGGCCGGCCGTCGCCCGGCTGTGGTGCAGAAACAGTTCCGCCGCACTGAGGACGGCGGCGAAGGCTACGCCGCGCCGTCTCAGGCGCTGCTGCAGATGTTTGCGGGCGTGTGCCAGCCGGCTCGACACCGTCCCCTCTTTCCAACCCAGTTGCCGCGCCGCTTCCGACTTGCTCTGGCCTTCCAGACAACAGAGCACAAACGGCGCCTGGTACTTCTCGGGCAGGCGCGCCAGTTCCTCCTGAAGCATGGCTTGCAGCTCCCGCCAGGCCAGTTCCTGAATGACCGGCCCCTCGGAGTTGTCTGTCGTCCTGCGCTGCCGCGCAGGACGTTTGCTTCGATCCATGGCGAGTTTCCTGGCGATGCGCGACGCCACCCGGTACAGCCAGCAGGCGACGGTCTGCCCGCTCCGGATCGAGGCGGCGTGACGCACCAGGACAAGGAAGGAGGCCTGATAGGCATCTTCTATGTCTTGTTCTTGTCGCAGGATTTGCCGGCATGCGCTCCAGACGAGGCGCCCGTGCCGCTGCACCAGGAGCGCAAAGGCGGCCTCATCGCGGTTGCGGACAAAGCGCTCGAGCAGCTGAGCGTCGCTCAACGAACCAAGCTGCTGCGCTGCCAGCAAGCCATGAAACTGCCGCAGCGCGCTGTGCACGCGCGTTTGCATCATCCGTCCTCATATCCTCTGCGTAACGGTCTTCATTCCATAAGAGGTGAAGCGCGTGCGATTGGGTCTCATTTTTTCAGCGGGGTGTCCAGCACAATGTGATCTTGGCACACCATGCGGATGTTTTCTTTCGATGGAAGCTGGATTCATAAATCCGCCAGCCGGGCGGTCGCGCGCATCTGGTGTTGCTGACCGGGCCCCAGCTCCACGGCAAAATCCGCCACGTTGCTGGTTTCAATACAGACCATCTGCGTCCATTCGCTAGCGCCGAAATCGGACATGGCCTTGGCCTTGTCGAGCCAGGGATTCCAGACAACCGTCGTCAAGGAATTCTCCTTGGCAACGACAATGCGGCGACCGAGGGCACGATCTTCCAGATCGACTGCACTTTTCGTGTTCAGGTAAACGCGGTCGGTTTCGGACACGATCGCGATGGGACCTTGCTGGGTTTTCTTGCGATTCGAGTCCGTCTTATCCAGATAATCAACCGAGTTCAGGCCCAGAAGCCGAGCCTTGTCGATGTGTCCCACTCGGAAGTAGGTATGCAGGGCCTCCTCGAAGCGGAGCGAAGTCGCGCCGGTATTCCTTATCAACAGTTCCAGGTTCAGCTCGGAGTCGAACGTGGCACGATGGACCAGATGAAAGTCCGCGGGCCACCATTTCTTCGTGGCTTCGCTACTTGTGATGAACATGCTGAGGGTTACCGCATCTCCGGTTTGCTTGATCGACTCCAGCTGCCAGCCCGTCGAGCGCACGAAACCGTGCGCCGGGGCGTGGGGATCGTCTGCTTTGTTAGCAAACCAGGGGAAGCAGATGGGTATACCGCCGCGAATAGCGCGACCGTCTTCCCAGCGTGACCTGGCGCTGACGAATAGCACTTCCTCCGAGCCGCGCGGTTGCCATGAAGTTACGTGGGCTCCATGCAGGTACATCTCACCTGCGGCTTCAGGCGTGGTGATGGCCACTTTGGCCAGGCCGCCGTTGCCTGCGACGACTCTGGCAATGCCTGGAATGCTAAACCGGCGGTCCAAGTCTGCTATGGCTGTGGAATCCATGCGCTTACTCCGTGACTTCGCCTCATTTTGCGCCTAAGTTGGCTGCGGCGCCGCTATCGGCCAGCACCAGGGCCTGGTCCTGGCGAACCCGCCCGGCCGGAATCGAAGGATCGGCGTCGCGCAGGCGCACCAGCGGTCCGGCCTTCTCACTCCCGGTTACGAGCCAGAGGATGCGCCGGGCACGATTGATGATCGGATAGGTCAACGTCATCCGGCGCCTGCCCTGGTAAATTCCGGTTAAGCCGACGTCGGCGTCGGTGACGTTAAGGACTGGATCTCCAGGTACCAGGGAAGCGGTGTGGCCGTCCGGCCCGAGGCCCAGGTGGACCAGGTCGAGAACCGGTGGGGAGCCGGCGATTTCCAGGAGAGTTCGGGAGTAGGCCTTGGCTGCGGCTTCCAGGTCGGGCGTCTCCACGGGCATGGCATGAACCTGCTCCGGGAGCAACGGGACCCGCGTTAGCAGGCTCTCGCGCAAATGCGTGAGATTCCGGTCGGCGTGTCCTGCGGGGGCGACCCGCTCATCCACCTGTACCAGATGCACTTGCTCCCACGGCACTTTTTCGCCGGCCAGTGCACGTAACATGATCCAGGGCGTCTGCCCACCGCTGACGGCAACAATGAACCGGCCGCGCGCGATCACCGCGTCACGCGCTGCCGCGGCGATGAGCGTAGCTCCCTGGCGGGCGACCGCCTTGGCGTCAGCCAATACTTCAATCTTCATAACCGTGTCCTCCAATCCGGGTTCCTGGCAGTGAACCTAAAGTCTAAGTCTACAGCAAGCTGCCCACTTCCTCGCAGAGCCTTTTTGCCAGAACTTGATCGGGCGCCTCTGCGATCACCCGAACGATAGGCTCTGTATTGCTCGGCCGCACGTGAACCCAGCGGTCTTCCCAATCGAGCCTCAGGCCGTCCACCCGGTCGGCCGCGGCTTCCGGCCAGCGCCTGGTCAACTCCGTAAATAATTTCGGCAAGCGCTCGCGATTCACCGTGTATTTGTCCTTGACGATGGCGTAGTGCGGCAGCTCGGCCACGAGCGCGCTTAGCTTCTTGCCGGTGACGGCAATCAAGTTCAAGATCAGACCCATGCCGATGAACGGGTCGCGCACCCAGCCGACGCGGGGATCGATCACGCCGCCGTTCCCTTCGCCGCCAAGCACCGCCCCGACGGCACGCATCTTTTCCACGACGTTTGCCTCACCCACGGCGGCTCGATGAAAAGGGCAGCCAAACTGCCTGGCGAGGTCTTCGTTGATCCTCGATGTGGACATGTTCACGACCACCGCTCCGCGCTCCTGGCTCAGGCGGAAAGAAAGGGCTAGCGCGAGCGTCAGTTCCTCGCCGATGTAGCGGCCGGTCTCGTCGATGATCGCCAGGCGGTCAGAATCGGGGTCGAGGACGAAGCCGATGTCCGCGCCATGTTTGGGAACAAGCGGACAGATGTCGCGCAGGTTTTCTGCAACCGGCTCGGGCTCGTGCACAAAGAACCCGTCGGCATCGCAGGCCTGGCAAACGGGCTGGGTCTGGAAAGCCTCCAGCAAGCGCCGGCCAAGCGGGCCGCCGGCGCCGCCGTTGGCATCGAGGAAGGTCTTGAGACGGGAGGCGCGGATACGCGGAACGTCGACCAGCTCCAGTACCCGGTCGCGGTGCCAATGATCGGGGCCGCCGCGTTCGATCACCGTGGCCAGATCGTTCCAGGGCACGCGGCGGAAACTTCCTTGCTGGAACAGCTCCTTGATCTTTTGCCCCCGGGCAGCGGGAAGCACGGCGCCGTCGGCCCCGAACAGCTTGAGCCCGTTCCACGGGGCCGGGTTATGGCTGGCCGTAATCTGGATACCGCCTGCCGCCTGCAGACGGCGCACGGCAAGACCACAGGTGGGCGTCGGCAACACACCAAGATCGACGACCTCGCAGCCCGAGCTGAGGAGGCCCGCCAGGACGGCATGGCGGATCATGACGCCGCTCGGCCGGCCGTCCCGGCTGACGACGATCTTGCCTCCATCGGTAGCGGTGCCCAGGGCGGCGGCGAAAGCCGTGGCTGCTTCCGGCGTCAGCCCCGCGCCGATGATGCCGCGGATTCCCGAAACGCTCACAATCAGGTCGCTCGCCTGCGCCATGCCTGGATTTCCTTGCTTTGCCAGAGGTCCCGGCTCACTTTCCGTCTCGACTGATTTCATGATCCGGCGACGGCCGATACTGGATTAATGTGCCTCATTTCTCATGGGCATTTTATGGAGGCTGGCCAAATCAGGTCATTCCGGCGCCCATGCTCGAGGTGCTGGCTGCCGCTCCTCCTGATGCTGCTGGCGGGATGTGCGTCCCGCTCGGCAGTGATCGACCGCGCTCTGCTGGCCCACCCCACGGCCGCCGCATCCGCGGAAAGCCCCGTTTCCCCTTATACCGTAGCCTGCCCAGATGTCCTCGACTTGCAGGTGGATGGCGTACTCAAATTGAGTGGCCCGCGTGAGATCGGACCGGACGGCCGGATCGACCTGGGTGTGCTCGGCCGGCTGCGCGTGGAAGGAATGCCGGCTTCAGCCATCGCCATTCGCATCGCCCAGGTCGCCCGCGTGTCTCCGACACGGGTTCAGGTGCAAGTGGTGGGCTATAACAGCCGGCAAATTTTCGTATCGGGCCAGATTGTCGGCTTGCAACGCGCCGTGGAGTACCGCGGCCCCGAGAC
>DASZFN010000928.1:0-6458 GCA_035939715.1 Gemmataceae bacterium
CGGCCAGTCGCCGCAGAGGTCTGGGCAGGCAGTGCCGGAACAAAAAAAGGCGAGCTTCTCTGGTGGAAAAGCCGCCTCTTCAGTTCCCGAACCCGATTGAGGACCGCAATAGGTTGACTGGCACAGTCGCTGCCTCTGCTAGGTGGTCCCAAGCGAACGGCGGAGGGGCCGCGTGTGCCTGGGCTATCCAGGACCCGCCGCCGCGGGGTTCGATATTAACGGATGTTTAATCGCTTGTCAACAGAAAAAACCGAACATTAAGCTTTATCGGACTCTCAAATGTGGCTTGCTTGCCGTGATTTCCCTGGAAATTGCGGCATTTTCGGGCTTCTCGGCTTCCTCAGATGCCCCTTTTACAAGGGTGTTCCGGCCTGGAAAAACTTCGTGAAAAAATACACGAACCCCTGTTGACTTTCATTTCCAGGTTCTGAGAATACCCACGCATAGAGAAAACCCATATACCAGGGAAGGATGAGTGAAGACGTTCCCGGCTGCATTCGCCTCGGGAGCCGGTAGAGAGCTTGTTTCCCATGCCCCAAAGGGAGCCAGACTTCAAGCTTTTGGGACAGCTAGCGGTGCTCTCGCAGATCGGCCTGGAAATGGCCACTCCCGTCGGCATAGGTGCGGCACTCGATTATTACTTTGGCTGGGCGCCCTGGGCGAGTATTGCGGGCGCGATGTTGGGCCTGGTGGGGGGGATGGCACATCTGTTTGCCATTCTCAATCGGCGCGCAAAAGATAATTCCGCGCGGAGTGAGCGAGAACAACAGTGACAAGCCGGGTCGGCGTGTTGATTGCGAGCACATTGGGTTTCTGGGCGCTTGCTTTCCTGCCCGCGCGGTTTCTCTTTGGGGAAACAGGGGTCGTCTACAGCCTCGTCGCACTCATTCTGTGCCTGGTCCCCGCGACCTTAACCATGCTCTGGGCGCATTACCGGCCGGTTTCTTCGCCCCAGCAGCAGCTTTTGCTGGTTTTTGGCGGCACGGGCCTGCGCCTCGGCTTCGTGCTTGGCGGCGGGCTCGTGCTCTCAGCCCTGTGGCCGTACTTTCGCGTGCCTGCGTTTTGGATCTGGTTGCTGCTCTTTTACATGTTCACATTAACCCTGGAAGTGCTTTTGCTAAGCAAGAAGCGGCCCGCCGTAAAGGCCGAATAGCCGCGGCAGGCAAGCGTTCGAGGTAAAGTATGGCGGCGAATCCCTTTGATCACGTGATGGATGCCAAGCGTATCGAATTCTTCGAGACGTTCGGTTGGGAGTATCGCCTGCCGAGGATTCACCTGCCCCTCTACGGCGATTTTCAGATCACGAAGTTCATGATCCTTGAGTTGCTGGCGGCTATCGTCGTGGTGGCGATTTTCGTCCCCTTTGCTCGCCGCGCTCAAAGCGGCGCGCCGCCAACTGGATTTTGGTTCAACACCTTTGAGTCCTTACTGACGTTCTTTCGAGACCGGGTCGCCAAACCAAATCTGGGCGAGCATGACGCCGACCATTATGTGCCGTATATATGGAGCTTCTTTATCTTCATTTTGTTCTGCAACCTTTTCGGCATGCTGCCGTATTGCGGCTCGCCGACGGCCAGCCTGACCGTGACGGCGGTCTTTGCCGTGGCGTCCTTCATCTTTATTCACGGCAGTGCGATTGCCCGGATGGGAATAGGCGGCTATCTGAAGTCCTACGTGCCGCACATGGAAGTGCCTTACCACATGGGCCTGTTCGTCATACCGATGATTGTGATAATCGAGGCGATCGGACAGCTAATCAAAACCTTTGTGCTTGCCGTGCGCTTGTTTGCCAATATGTTTGCCGGCCATACGGTGTTGGCCGTCATTCTGTTGTTTATTGTTATGTCCCACAATACGGCGTTTTACCTGTTTTGGCCCATTACGATCGCCAGCGTGTTAGGAGTTACTGCGCTCAGTCTTCTTGAGCTCTTTGTCGCGTTCCTGCAGGCTTATATCTTTACGTTTCTCATGACGCTCTTTCTTGGGATGACGTTGCACCCGCAACATTAAAGGACCGCCATTTTGAGGACTAGGTTGCGTTAGTACCAGTAAACCGTTCAACAGGAGAGAACCTTTCCATGAATGAGAGAATGATTCGACTCGCCTGCGTATCCTTTGGCGTGTTGCTGCTCATGGCCAGTCCCCTTCTAGCAGAGGATAAGCCTGGCACTGCGGCATTTTACGGCGCAGCAATGGGCAGTGGCATCGGCTGCGCCTTGACGTTGATCGGCGCCGGCATCGGTTTCGGAAAGATCGGCGCGGCCGCCCTGGAGAGCATGGCTCGGCAGCCGGAAGTCGCAGGCCAGGTCAGCGCCAGCATGATTACCATTGCCGCCCTGCTGGAAGGCGCCACGTTCTTCAGCCTGATCGTGTGCATCATCATGGCCTTCAAGGCGTAGGTTTTCTTGCACCTGCCAGGTCTCGCCCGCCTCGAGGTTCTCATGCGTCGATCGTGTATCCCTGTTTTGACGATACTGCTGGCCTGCGGAGGGCTTCTTCTTCCGCACTGCCCCGCCCGCGCCGACGATAAGAAGGACGCCCGCAAGAAGTACAAAGCCCTGGTCCACCTGCCTGGAGAAAAGGAAGAACAGGAAAAGATCTTCGACGCGAGTAAGCCGGCGGACCTCCACGAGTTGACGGATTTGCTGAGCAAGGGCGAGGTTGAGGAACTGCAGTCCGAGAAGGACATCAACATCCTCGCTCTCAGCTGGGATCTCGGCCTTTGGACAGCGGTCGTCTTCATCCTTTTGTTGGTCGTTTTGCACAAGCTGGCTTGGAAGCCCTGGCTGCAGGGTATTCATCGCCGTGAGACAAATATCAAGGAAGCATTGGCTGAAGCACAGCGCGCCCGTACGGAAGGCCAGCAAATGCGCGCCGAGCTGCAAAAAGAAATGAGCGGCGCGCAGGATAAGGTGCGGCAGCTCATGGAGGAGGCACGACGCGACGCCCAGCGTGCCAAGGACGAGATGATCACCGACGCCCGCAAGGAAATCCAGGGCGAGCGCGAACGCTTGCAACGCGAGATCGGGCTGGCCCGCGATCAGGCGCTCCAGGAGCTTTGGACACAAACGGCCCAGCTGGCCACGCTCGTTTCGGCCAAGGCCATCCGACGGCAACTGAACATTGAGGATCATCGCCGCCTGGTCGATGAAGCCATTGCGGAACTCCGGACTGTGGGGAAAGACGGCAGCCTCAGCTAGCCGCCATGCCAATATGACTCCAAGCGCCGATCCGAAAAATCCGATTGCGGAGGCCGCGCATCACGAGACGGTGCTCGAGGTCAACACCCAGCGCATCGCGCGCGTGTATGCCGAGGCCCTGCTCCGCGCCGCGGAAAGCCGTGGGCTGGCGGAGGAGGTTTTTGAGGAGCTGCAAGCGCTGGTAGACCAGGTGTTCAAGGCCGATCCGCTCTTCGAGGAGTTTCTGTCCAGCGGCGCCGTCGACCGCAAGCGCAAGGCGGAAATCATCGAGTCTACTTTCGCCGGCCGCGCCGGCGACCTGTTCATCAATTTCCTGCTGGTGCTCAACGACCATGACCGCGCGGGCCTGCTGCGGCCCATCCGCGACGCCTACCGGGAACTGCTCGACGAACGGGCGGGCAGGATGCGCGTACAAGTGCAGAGTGCCGTGGCCCTGGCGCAGGACCAGCAAGAGCGTCTGCGCGCGGAGCTGCAAGCCGCTTTCCACAAGGAGCCGGTGCTGGAAACGCAAGTCGATCCCAATCTGCTGGGCGGCATGGTCGTGCGCGTGGGAGACTGGCTCTACGATCTGTCAGTGCGGACGCAACTGGAAAATATCCGGGACCAAATTATCGCGAGAAGCAGTCATGAGATTCAAAGCGGACGAAATCGTTTCAGTGCTGATACCTGAGATCGAGCACTACCGCTCCAAGATCGAGGCCCGCGAGGTCGGCCGCGTTCTCGAAATCGGCGACGGCATCGCGCGCGTCTACGGCCTGTCCGGCATCATGTCCGGCGAGATGGTCGAATTCACGCGCACCAAGGTGCGCGGCCAGGCGTTCAACCTGGAAGAGAATTCCGTCGGCGTCATCATCCTCGGCGAATATTTCGAGATCGCCGAAGGCGACGAGGTGCGCGCGGTTGGGGAACTGTTGCGCGTTCCGGTGGGCGACGCCGTGATCGGCCGGGTCGTGGACCCGCTCGGCAATCCGCGCGACGGCAAGGGACCGATCGTCACCACCCTGAGCCGGCCCGTCGAATCGATTGCGCCCGGCATAGCCCAGCGGCAGCCGGTCACCCAGCCTCTGCAAACCGGCATCAAGGCCATCGACTCCATGACCCCCATCGGCCGTGGCCAGCGCGAACTCATCATCGGCGACCGCAAGACCGGCAAGACCGCCATCGCCGTGGACACCATCATCAACCAGCGCCAGGAGAACGTCATCTGCGTTTACATTGCCATCGGCCAGAAGGAATCGACGGTGGCCGCGGTGATCGAAAGCCTGCGCAAGCACGGGGCCATGGATTACACGATCGTGGTCCTCGCCTCGGCGGCGGACCCGGCCCCGCTGCAATACGTCGCGCCCTACGCCGGTTGCGCCATGGCCGAGTATTACATGTATGAGCAGGGCCGCGACACGCTCTGCGTGTACGACGACCTGACCAAGCAGGCCGCCGCGTACCGTCAGTTGTCGCTGCTCATGCGGCGGCCGCCCGGCCGCGAGGCTTACCCTGGCGACATCTTCTACGCCCACTCCCGCTTGCTGGAACGTTCCGCCAAGACGGCGGAGCGCTGGGTGATCGTGCCCGCGGATGCGGACGAGTCCAAGGTCACGGACAACTGGTCGGTGCTCCGCAAGCCCGATAACGGGCCGGTCGTGTTCACCGGGCCGCTCGAAAAAGAGCACGCTGTCAAAGAGGAGCTACCCCGGTTTCCCGGCCACAAGGTTGCCAAGGTCGCCGGCACCGGCGGTTCGCTCACGGCCTTGCCGATTATCGAAACGCTGGAAGGCGAGGTATCCGCTTACATCCCGACCAACGTGATTTCGATCACCGACGGCCAGATCTACCTGCAGCCCGACCTCTTCTTCGCCGGCGTGCGCCCGGCCATTGACGTGGGCATCAGCGTCTCGCGCGTCGGCGGCAAGGCGCAGGTGCCGGCCATGAAGCAGATCGCCGGCAGTCTGCGCCTGGACCTGGCGGCGTTCCGCGAACTGGAAGCGTTCGCTCAGCTTGGCACCGAGCTCGATAAGGCCACGCAATCCCAGCTGGATCGCGGCTACCGCATGGTGGAAGTGCTCAAGCAGCCGCAGTTCAAGCCGATGAACGTGGTCGACCAGGTCATGGTGATTTTTGCCGGTACCAAGGGCTATCTGGACAAGATTCCTCAGAAACAGGTCGCCGCCTGGGAGGAGCAGTTCCTCCAGTACATGCGCGAGCAGAAGCCGGACGTGCGCAACACCCTGATGAAGGAGCGCAAGCTATCTCCCGCGCTCGAGAAGCAGTTGGCCGCGGCCGTTGCATCGTTCCAAGGACAATTCCGGCCCCCGACTTAGCAGAAGCTCTTTGGACTGAAAGACCGTAGAAGGTAGAGCGAAGACGAAACCCCATGGCAAAAACACGCGCCATCGTCAAACGCCGCAAGGCCATCCGCAACATCCGCAAGATCACGCGGACCATGGAGTTGATCGCCACGGCCCGGTTCAAGAAGGCCCTCGACCGTGTGGTCCAAGCCGAAGCCTACACGCGCAAAATCGTGGAGTTGGCTGCCGACCTGAGCGCCAGCGCCACCGACTTGACCCATCCGCTTTTGCAAAAGCGCGAGACTGTCAAGAACGTTCTGTTGCTGGTGCTCTCTTCCAACCGCGGCCTGTGCGGCGGCTACAACGCCAGCATTTTGCGCGAGGCCAACGCCGAAATCCGGAAAATCAAGAGTGAAGGACTAACCCTGCACCTGGAACTCTCCGGCAAGCGCGCCATCAACTACTTCCGCTTTCACCGTGTCGAGGCGGAGAAAACCTACACCCATTTCGAGGAAAAACCTCGCTTTGACGAAGTCGAAACGCTTGCCGATCGCTACCTGGCGGCGTTCATTGCGGGACAGATCGACCGCATGGAAGTGGTGTACATGAAGTTCCTGAACGCGGCCAGGCAGACGCCGGTGGTCGATACCTTGCTGCCCTTGGCTTCGGCGGCCCAGGAAGAAAAAGAACCCAAGACGGGACCGCAGATCGAATACGAATTCCTGCCGAGCGCCGCCGACATCCTGCAAGAGATCCTGCCGATGTCCTTCAAGGTGCGGCTCTTCAAGTGCTTCCTGGACGCGGCCGTCAGCGAGCAGAGCGCCCGCCGCGCGTCCATGAAGGCGGCCACGGAGAACGCGGGCGATATGATCAAGACCCTGAGCAGGCAATATAACCGGGCCCGCCAGGCACAGATTACCAAGGAGATCGCCGAGGTCATTGGCGGAGCAGAGGCGCTGAAGTAACAGTGCCGCTG
>DASZFN010000929.1:0-12532 GCA_035939715.1 Gemmataceae bacterium
GGCCGGTCATGGGATTGATCGCCCAGCCGGTGGAAAAGGAACTGGCCAATTTCTATCGCCGCCGCGTACACAAGGTTCTGGACAACCTGGACAAAGACGCGGCTCTCGAGGGCATCAACCAGCCGACGCCGTTCTACCGCATCGGCTTGCTGCGCGATCAATTCATGCTGGCCTCAGAAAAGGCAACGCCGGCCGCGGTGAATACTTTTCCCAGGCCCGACACGGAGCAGAGCAAGGACATTGCCGCAACCGCCGAGGACGGCAAGCAACAGATCTACCGGTTCTGGATTCGCGCCGAGGAGCCGCTGCGCGAAGCGGCATATCGCCAGGAAGCCGAGCGGCAGGTAGGCCGGCGTCCCACCCTGGCGACCATGGGCGCGATGGAAGGCATGATGGTTTATTTGCAAGTAGCCATGGCTTGCAGCATCGTGCTGGCCTGCCCGTGGATTGCCTGGCAAGCGAGGTCGTTCGTGGCCAGCGGTCTTTATCCCCACGAAAAGCGGCCGGTTCTTCTTTACCTTCCTTTGAGCGTCGCCTTGCTGCTGACCGGCATCCTGGTTTGCCAGGTCTGGGTGATTCCCAAGGCCGTGGAAACGCTTCTCGGTTTCAACGAATGGCTCGACCTCGAGCCGGATTTGCGCCTGAAAGAATGGCTCGGCTTCGCCGTGTGGATGCCGCTCGCCTTCGGACTTTCCTTCCAGACGCCGCTGGTCATGCTGGTCCTCGAACGTGTTGGGATATTTACGGTCGACGGCTATCGAAGCAAGCGGCGGCTGGCCTGGTTCCTCATGGCGGTGATTGCGGGTATTGTCACGCCGCCCTTCGATGTCATGAGCATGCTGCTCCTGTGGGTGCTGCTCGGTCTGCTCTACGAGGCAGGAATCCTCTTGTGCCGATCACGAATGCGCTCCCAGGTACCACATGACCGGCAGCCCGCGGCAGGCTAGAATGAGATTGCGAAAAAGGCTGTGTCAGGTCGATCCACTCTTGCGCGAGGGAGAAAATGGCGACGGCAGCATTCCCAGGCGGCCAGCGGTTGCTCCTGGATGATGTCAGCTGGCAGGGATACGAGAACCTTCTCAAGGAGTTTGACGGACGCCCCATTCGTCTTACCTACGATGAAGGGGACCTGGAAATCAGGACGCTCTCGTTTGGCCACGAATCGTATTCCTGGATACTTGGCCGCTTGATCGCCACCTGGACCGAGGAACTGAATATTCCGCTGCATGCAGGAAAATCCACGACGTTCAAGTTGAAACGAGAGAAGAAAGGCCTTGGAGGGCGACCAGTGCTTTTGGATTCAAATGAGGCGCGGATGCGCGGCAAGAGAATCTTCGATTTCAAAGTCGATCCGCCTCCTGACCTGGCCGTGGAAATCGATATCTCGCGCAGCTCTATGAATCGCATGGTCATCTACGCGGCTCTCAAGGTTCCGGAAGTGTGGCGCTTTAATGGAAAAACTCTGCGCTTCTACCGGCTCAACAAAAACGGCGCTTATGAGTTATGTGAACGAAGCCTTGCCTTTCCTCTGCTGCCGCCCGCGGATGTCCTTCGGTTTCTGCTCGCCAGCGAAACGACGGAAGAGACTACCCTGATTCGGTCTTTCCGGGAGTGGATCCGGAAGAGCATCTTGCCGGCCTGGCAAAGCCGAGCAAGGGCACGGAAAAAAGCAGAAGTCGAAGAAAAAAGATGACAACGGCCAGGGTTCCTGATGGGAATATCGAGATGGCGACCGTAACACTACCAACCGAAGAGCGCACGGTCTTACAAAACGTGAGCTGGCCGGAGTACGAGGAGTTTCTTCGCGAGTATGAGGGGCGTCGGATTCGGTTGACCTACGATCGAGGCAGCCTGGAAATCATGATCCTATCGCTTGGTCACGAGGGGTTCAGTTATCTTCTCGGCAGATTCGTTGATGTGTTGACCGAGGAACTGAATATCCCGGTGAAGGCAGGACGGTCTACGACTTTCAAGCGTGAGGAACTGGAGCGCGGACTGGAAGCCGACAATTGTTATTGGATACAGCATGAGCGCGCCATGCGGGGCAAACGGCAGTTTGACGGCAGGCGCGATCCACCGCCCGACCTGGCCCTCGAGACTGACATAACCAGCAGTTCCTTGAATCGCATGGCAATCTATGCCGCACTCCAAGTCCCGGAAGTTTGGCGCTTCAACGGCACTTCCCTGCTGGTGTACGTGCTCGTCGGCGGGAAGTACGAAGTCCGTGACTGCAGTGCCGTTTTTCCGTTTCTGCCTTTGGCAAGAGTGCTTCGGTTCTTGAAGGAGAGTGAGAATAAGGACGAAACCAGCCTGGTACGCTCCTTTCGCGCGTGGGTTCGAAAAAGCTTATTGCCAATCTGGCAGGCTACACGCAAACGTCAAGCTTTATCCGGCATACCACCCAGGACAGCAAAAAAAACGGGAAATGCATCTCGGCCTAAACGGAAATCGAGCAGGAAACAAGAAAATGGCCAAGGAGCCTGATGGAGATAGCCGATCTGAAGATGATAGCGGCAAATTCGGCGCTCGGTTTCCTGACTCCACGGCAGCATGAAATCTCCTCCGTCCGATGGCTCCGCTAGTTCTCTCGCGCTCCTGAGCGATGTTTCCGCCTTCCGGCATTACCTGCAATCCGAGCGCGGCATGGCTGTCAACACCGTCCTGGCCTATGGCGCGGATCTGGAACGTTACGCCCTCTGGGTAGCCGGCGGTGGGCTGGCGGATTACTTGCATCCATCCATTCGGGATTTGAGCCACTACCTGAGCCATCTCCGCGATGAGGGACTGGCGCCGGCCAGCGCCGCCCGTCATCTGGTCGCCCTGAAAATGTTCTATCGTTTCTTGCGGCTTGAAGAACGAGCCGCGCCTGCGTCGGTGGAACTGCTGAGCTCGCCCGCGCTCTGGGAGCGGATCCCGCAAGTCCTGAGTCCCGAAAGCGTGGAGAAATTACTGGCCGCGCCGCAAGCCACGGACCGCTTCTTCCTGCGCGACAAGGCGCTCCTCGAAACGCTGTACGCCACCGGCAGCCGGGCTTCGGAGGTCGTGAACTTGAAGCTCGCCGACCTGCATCTGGACTCCGGCTTCTGCAAGTGCCAGGGAAAGGGAAACAAGCAGCGGATTGTGCCGTTGGGCCGGCCGGCGCTGAAAGCGCTTGGCAATTATCTGGGCGACTTGCGGCCCAAGCTGACGCGGGCGGCGCCGGATGCGCCGTGGGTTTTCGTCAGCCGCGGCGGGCGGCGGCTAACGCGCGAGATGCTCTGGATTTTGATCAAGAAATATGCCGCCCGCGCCGGCCTGAGCACCAAAATCAGCCCGCATACGCTGCGGCACAGCTTTGCCACTCACTTATTGGCTGGTGGCGCCGACTTGCGCACCGTTCAGGAATTGCTCGGCCATGCCAACATCCGCACCACCCAGCTTTACACGCACGTGGAGCGCGATCGCCTGAGAAGCATTCACCACAAGTTTCATCCGCGCGGCTGAAAGCCGAATGCTCACCAGCCCGAAGCGCCAGCGAGGGCCTCGCTAGCGCTTCGGGCTGGTGTGTTGCGGAATTTGTGCATGCTAGCGGTTCAAATAGCGATTGATCGGCACCGGCACCAGGACAGTCCTGTCCGCGTCGCGCCGGGCCCAGTCGTTGGTGCGTCGCGCTTCAACCACGGTGGCCACATACTTCACGATCAAGTCCTCGGTCGGCAAGGAGGGCTTGCCCAGCAGTTCGCGGCCGGCCAGCTTGGTATCTTTGATCGGCATTTTTCCCGTCAACTTCATCTTGTCCTTCTCGGCGCGGAGCACGCCGTCGGCCAGGTGCTTGCTGAAGTTGGCTGCCCGCGTGTCTTTCTCTCCATAAAGGAAATACATCGGCACCTTCTCGCGCACCGGCGTCTTCAACCAGCTCGACACCGGCACATCATACTGCCGGGTGCCCGCGCCGATGGCAGGGCTGATGCTGAGGTAGACGGCGCCGGCGATATTCTGACCTTCGACGCGATTGGCTGCCGCGGCGCCGACATCGAAGACATTGCTGGCCACCTTGCGGCGCTGCCATTCCGACCAAGTCCACATGGCGCCCAGGCTCGCCCCGGCCTCGGCGCCGATGACGATGACGTGTGAGGAATTGCATTCGCCGCTGTCGTTCTTGCGGTCGAGAAATAACTTGGCGGCGGCAATATCATCCACCAGCGCGGCCCAGTGCGTGAGAGAGGTGAAGTCCTTGTAGCTGATCTGATCGCGCAACTTTCCCGGCCGGTAGCTCTTCAAGGAATGGCTGGCGGGATTGATGGTCCAGAATTCCGGGTCCACGGCCGTGCTCTCACCATGCCCGCGAAAATCGAACGTAAGCACCGCAAGTTCCTTCTTTTGCAGTTGCTTGGCCAGGTCGGCCCAGCCATCCTGTTCGCTGCTGCCACCCAGCGGATGCAACATGAGCACGCACGGCGACTTGTTGCCTCTGCCTGGATAGAAAGTTCCGTGAATCTCCACCTTGTCCCAGGTATAAAATCTCACGCGTTCGCCGTCGGCAGCGCGGCCGGGTTGCGGGAGACAACTCAAGGCCAGGCCGGCCAGCAGGCCAACGGCCAGCCGGCCGAGGTACAACCGGTGCATCGTGATAACCTCCCTAGCGGATGGGTGCGCGCGAAAGAATTACTTGATCTTAAAGCAGTTGCGCACAGCGGTCAAGCGAACGGCCCAAACGGGTAGCATCTCGCCTAGCCGTGTTGTCGCCTTTCGCTCCGCGAAAGGCGACAAACTGAGCCTCAACCCGCGAAGTGCAACCCTTCGAAGCGCCAACCGGCGGGGGCGGCCGGTCGGCACTTGATCAGGGTCATGCGCAAGGATTTCCCGTTCCTTACGCGCCGGCCCCAGGACCCGTCGTCTCCGAGTGACCTCTCTTATCCAAACGGACAAAAATCAATCACCTTTTTTTCTCAGGGCATCTGGAAGCCGGGGCGGAGCAGATTGCCCGCTCCTGGCGGAGTCCACCTTTGAGCAGAAGGGTCGGCCAGCCCGTCTCACCCCCGGACCGGTCGCGGACTCCTCTGTCACCGACTCAGTTCATGGTCACCACCTTTCGAAACATCCATGTGCCGCGGGCGCATGCTGCATCCCGGCCGATCCACCTGGCCGGAAGCGGAGTCTGCAGGACACGCCCACATCCAGATTATGCCAATCGCTTGAACAGCCGCCAGTGTACAGGAGCTAACGATGAAAAATCCGAGTAAAACCGGTGTGGAAATCTGCGGCCTGTAGGAAAAAATCGCCCGCCTCGCCAGCTGGCTGCCCTTGACCGTCGCCGCGGCGACGGCATAATCCCGCCGCTCCACGCAGTATCTCAAGGAGGAGATCAAACGATGAGCATTATGCGTATGACGGCCCTGGCAGCATTGGCTCTTCTTGGCTTATCGGCCACGCCGCAGCCGGCGTGCGCCGGAGTCCGTGTCGGCATTGGTCTGGGATTCGGCTTTCCTGTCTATGCGCCGGCCTGGGGGCCGTGGTATCCGCACTATGCGTATGGCCCAGTCTACTACTATCCTCCAGCACCCGTTTACGTGCAACCGGCGCCGGTTTATGTGCAGCCAGGACCAGTGGCGCAATCCTGTCCGGCTCCGCCGCCCGCTATTGCCCAGTCAACCCCGCCACCGCCTGTGCTGCCGACTGGCCTGACGCAAGCCAGTGTCAGCTCGACGGCCGACGTGGAACGCAACCTTCAGCTGTTGTCCGACCCGGATGAAAGGAATCGTGCCGCGGCCGCCATTCAGCTGGGCCGCATGAAGTCTCAACGCGCCATCGACCCATTGGCGGCAACCCTGGCGGGCGACCGCAGCGCCAATGTGCGCGAGACGGCGGCACGGGCCCTGGGAATCATCGGCTCCGCCAAGGCTCTGCCTGCCCTTCAAAACGCCGCGTTGAATGATAACGATCGCGATGTCCGGCATAGCGCGGAGTTTGCGGTCGAGATCGTGCAATCGGGAAGGTGATGCTTCTCTATTTCCAATCCAAAAGAACGATGACCGGCTCCGCCGGTTTGAAGTCGGTTTTGATTTCCAACGTATTGGTGGGCAGCTTCTTGAAATTCTTCTGCTCATCCAGGAACTCGTCCGGCGGTAGGACATCGTCGAAGACCTTGGTGCCATAGTGCATGGGCAAAATGTATTGCCGCGGTTTCAGCTGGGCCACGACTTTCTTCGCCTCTGAACCGTTGATGGTGTAGATGCCGCCCACCGGGATCATCAGGACATCCACGTCGCCGATCTCTTTCACCATCTTGTCGCTGAGCAGGTGGCCGAGATCGCCCAGGTGGACAATGCGCAGCCCGCCCACTTCCAGAATGAAGATCGTGTTCTTGCCGTACTGCATCCCCTTGACGTTGTCGTGATAGACGCCGAGGGAGCGAACGTGGATGTCGCGGAACGTCTCATCGATCGGATTCCAATCCAGCCTGTTGCCGTTTTGCCTGAGGCCGTGCAATGTTTTGACCTTCATGTAGTTCTTCACCGCCTCGATCTGGTTATGGTCGTTATGCTCGTGGCTGACGAGAATGAGATCCGCCGGCACCTCTGTGCGTCCGTAGGCGTCGATCAGATGAGGATCGAAGACGACGTGCGTGCCCTTGCTCGATTCCAGTTCAAAGAAAGATTGGCCGTGCCAGCGAATGGTTACCTTGGCGGCCGAGTCCGCTGCGGCGGCTGCGGTCGCGACGAGCAATGAAGCAGCCAGAGCCGCGATAAGACGTTTCATGGAGTTACTCCGTCGGTGGGCATCTCTTCTCTGATCATACATGACGAGGCTGCGCGCAAGCAATAACGTGGGGCAGGTTTTCAACCTGCCTTGCCACTATTTGCTGCTCACGAATCATCCAAGGAAACGCCGCATCAATTCGTGCCCCTTGTCGAAGGCCAGGTCGCTGGCGGCGGCGACCGCCTCGTCGTAGGATTGCTGCCCTTTGGCTTGGATGCCGGCGCCGGCCATGATGAAGGGAACAGCGCCGTGCGCATGAGCGCGCGTGCGCAACGGAGTGCGATGGTCGGGTGATACAAGCATGCGCCAGTCGCCATGCTTCGGCAACGCTTCAAGGAGAGGGCCAACGATGTGCCGGTCAATTTCTTCCAAGGCCTTCACCTTGGCGTCGGCGCGGCCTTCATGCGAGGCCTCATCCGTCGCCTCAACATGGACGCAGACCAGATCGAAATCCTGCAGTGTCGCGACGCCGGCCCGTCCCTTGGCCGCATAATCCGTATCCAGGTAGCCCGTGGCGCCGGCCACGTCGATCCGCTTCCACCCAAGCAAGATACCCACGCCGCGCACCAGATCGACGGCGCTAATAATGGCCCCGCGTTTGCCGTAAACTTGCGCAAACGGTGTCAGGTGCGGCGCCCGCCCCTGGCCCCAGAGCCAGATTTGCGTCGCCGGCCTTTGCGCTCGTGCCTGCCGCATCTTGTTGACCGGATGCCGGCTCAGCACTTCTTGGCTGCGCTCCATCAGGCTTCGCAAGACGGTCGAGCCCGGGCCTTGCGGAAGATAGTCGTCGATTTTCTTATCCGGGATATCGTGGGGCGGTTGCGTCTTGGTTTGCTCGGAAAAGGGCGCCGGTCCCTGGCTGCGATAGACGAGAATGTTGCGGTAGCTGACCCCAGCATGGAATTCCAGCGTGGCCGGCGGCTTCGCGCCGGGGAGGCCGCCGCCCAGCGCCGCCTGCACGCCTTCGATGAGCGCCTTGCCTTCGGCGCTCGGAATATGTCCCGCGGTGAAGTCGCGCATGACCTCATTTTCCACGGTGACCAGATTGCAGCGAATGGCCCAATCGTCCGGACCCAGGCCAATGCCCATCGCCGCCGTCTCGAGCGGCGCGCGGCCCGTGTAAACGGCGCCTGGATCGTAACCAAAGAGGCTCAGGGTGGCCACGTCGCTGGCAGGCGTCAGGGAAGCTGGCACATTATTGGAGCGGCCGACCATGCCCAGGCGCGCCAGCCGGTCCATGTTCGGCTTGCGGGCCGCCTGCAGAGGCGTCTTGCCGCCCAGCGACTCCTGCGGTTCATCGGCGCAGCCGTCCGGTATGACAATAGCGTATTTCATGGCAGTGCCTCTTCACTCAGCCACGGGATAATAGACGCTGGGGGCCGCGACGCAGCCCAGGCGGTTGATCTGTTCCAGGGCGGCGCGGAAATCTCCCGTCCGCGCCGTGTGCGTCATGATCACCAGCGGCACCGTGCCGCCTTGCTCTTCGTCGAGCGCCTCGTGCTGAATGACCGAGGCGATGCTGATCTGCTGCTGCGCCAGCTCGCGCGCGATATCCGCGAGCACGCCCGGCTGGTCCAGCACGGGACAGCGAAGGTAGAAGCGCGTGCGCACCGTACTCGACGGCCGTTGCGTAACAGCGCCGCCGTTGCCAGACCAGAGCCGCAATGTCTGAAAGGTCTTCTGCGCGCGGCCCACCGCCATATCGATAATATCGGCGACCACGGCACTGGCCGTGGGCATCTGGCCGGCGCCTTGACCATAATAAAGCGTATCGCCGACGGCATCGCCGACTACCTTGACGGCGTTATAGGGACCGCGCACCTCCGCCAGCGGCGTGTGCAGCCGCACCAGCACCGGCGACACGTGCAGGGCAAGCTGCTGCTCGTTCAGCCATGCTTCCGCCAGCAGCTTGATCGTGTAACCCAGCTCACGCCCGAAGTGAAGATCGATCTCCTGAATGTCCGCAATGCCGCGGTGCTCGATTGCCGACAGCGGCACGCGCAGGCCGAAGGCGATCTGTGCCAGAATGGCGAGCTTCTGAGCGGCATCCGTGCCGTCCACGTCGAGCGTGGGATCGGCCTCGGCATAGCCGCGTTGCTGCGCTGCCTGCAAGGCCTCGGCGTAGCTCTGGCCATGCTCGGTCATGTTGGTCAGGATGAAGTTACAGGTGCCGTTGAGGATGCCTTGCAGAGACACGATCTGGTTGGCACTCAGGCTCTGCGACAGTGCTGCGACAATCGGGATGCCGCCGCCCACGCTGGCTTCGAAAGCGATGGCCCGATGATGGCGCCGGGCGGCCTCGAAGATCTCCGGACCGTGCGTTGCCAGCAGCGCCTTGTTGGCGGTCACGACATCCTTGCCTGCCGCAAAGGAATCGATGACCGCCCGTCGAGCCCAATCGACACCGCCGGCCAACTCCACCACAAGTTGAATCGAGGGGTCGGTAAGGGCGCTGCGCAAATCCGTCGTCACAAGCTCACGAGGCAAGGTCACGGTGCGGTGCTTCTGCGCATCGCGCACGAGCACACGCCGCAGCAGCAGCGGACGTCCCGCCCGTGCGGCCAGGCGGTCCGGGTGCTCGAGCAGCAGCCGGGCTACACCGCTGCCGACTGTGCCGCAGCCGATCAGAGCGATGCCGAGTGGTTCCATGGTTTTAAGAGACAAACTGCTCCAGGTAGCGCTTGCTCTGCCTGAGGGCCCGCTTGCGGTCCGCCAGCGATCCTTCAAAGGCCCGGTCTTCCACCTCAATACACACCGGCCCGTTGTAACCCGCATCGCTGAGGGCGGCAAAGAACCGGCCCCAGTCGACATCGCCCAGCCCCGGCAGCTTGGCGGTATGCCAGCCCAGGCCGAGATTGCCCGCCGCATGCAACCGGTCGTGATCGACACGCGTGTCCTTGGCGTGCACGTGGAAGATGCGTTTGCCGAAGTCACGCGCGCAACGGGCATAATCTATCTGTTGCCAGACCAGGTGAGAAGGGTCGAGGTTGAGCCCGAGACGCGGACTGGGAAGCTGCTCGAAGATCGCCTGCCAGACTGCCGGCGACACTGCCAGGTTCCTGCCCCCCGGCCATTCGTCCTTGCTAAAGAGCATCGGACAATTCTCAATTGCCAGGTTCACGCCTTGTTTTTCCGCATGCTCGACGATATCCGGCCAGACTTGCCGGAAAACCGGCCAGTTCGCCTCGACGGAACGAGCCGGATCGCGGCCGATGAAGGTGTTGACGACGCGTACGTCCAGCCGCGGCGCGGCGCTGATCACCTTCTTGAGATGTTCGGTGACAACCTGCCGATGTTCCGGGTTGGGATCGAGCGGGTTGGGATAGTAGCCGAGCCCGGAAATGGCAACGCCGTGACGCTGCACCAGTTCGCGTGTCTGCTCCGCGCTGTCGTCGTCCAGACGGGTCACATCGAGATGCGTGACGCCGGCATAGCGACGATCCGCCCCTCCCGGCGGCCAGCACATCAGCTCGACACAGGCGAAATCCTCCGCGGCGGCAAATTCGAGCACTTCCGTCAAGGAGAGGTCATGAAAAATAGCGCTGACAAAGCCGAGTTGCATGGTGAATCCATTGCCAAAATTACTGGATCGCTTCGAGCAGTTATGATCCGCCGAGTGGCAAGATAATTCAAGGTCTACCGGGTGCAACGCGCTGTTAACGCATCGGCCTTAAGAGCCTGGTTATGGTCCGGCTTAAAATCTCTTCGCTTTCCGGACTGGCCAGGGCGACAGTCGTTTCGTAGCCACCCTCGAAATATGCTTTGGCTGTGGGAACATATCCCGGACCGTCATCCCCGTAGCCGGCCACGCACACGAAGGCGTCTTTTCGCAGCGCCTGCGCCTTGAGCTGGTACTCGATAAAGGGCTCGCCGGGCAAGTGCAGGACGAGGGCCTTGCCCAGATCCAGACAGCTCACGTCGATCGGCCGGTCAAGCCGCTTGAGCCAGGCCAACTGAAACGCTGCATTGGCACGGCGGGCCTTGGACTCCTTGGGGTTTTCCAGTTGCTTGCGGCTCAGCTCCATGCCGAATGATGCTTCGCGACGCGCCTGGAGCCTCACCGGTTCGATACGCCACTCCCAGTGTTCTACGGGGTGGCGCTCGGTCGCCTGCCAGGCGATCTTCATGGCTTCATGGATGCGCTCGCGGAGTAGGGAACGTGTTTCTGGAGTTCCGGTGTTGTATTTGCCCGCGGCAATGTTGCCGGCACAGCCGGTGAAATAAATCTGCAAGACCGCTGGATCGTCCTCTTGCCGCTTCTGCCGTGCCAGGCCGCAAAAGTCGCTGCTGACATGCCCTTTGCCGTAATAACTCATGGGGTGCGTGGCATAATAGTGCAACGCGGCCAGCGGTTGCGCGCCGTTCCAGAAGCTCAGCGTCTTCAGCCAGGGATCGATCAACCCTTCGGGTGCCTCAGCGGCTTTCTTATCCCGGGAGCTGCTGCCGCGCCACAAGGCGATCTTGCCGTCCGAGCCAATGATGCGCCGGTTCGACGCCACCTTATCGACGCGCGCCTGCCCGGCGCCGATATGCGTGAAGCGCGTCGTTTTTGCCAGTGCTGTCTCGACCGCTTCCGCGGAGCGTTGCACCACAGCGGTGAAGAATTTCAAATCCAACGATGGCGGCGCTCCGGGCGTCGCTTCCAGGATTCGCTCGGCCTCAAGGTCCGCGAAGGGCGCGTCGTGCGGATGAACCGTTTGCAGCGCGACATTCTCGGGCACCGTGTGCGCGGCTTTTGCCAGGGCCTGCCGCCAGACCAGATGGGCGTCGTTGCGGATGCCGCACCAATCCACCGCGCACAGTACGACCGGCTGCCCCATGCCGAGCAAAATAATGCCCAGCGCCTTGAGCGGATCGTCCACGGCGCGCGCGGGCTCGATCCAGCCGCCACACAGCGGATGACCCGCGGGCGGCGTGACATCACAGGCAAAAGTCGCCAGGTGAAGGGGAGGCATGGCAAGGGGCTCACTCGCTCTTGACGTCGTAGCAAAGGAGGAGATCCTGATCGCGCAGATACAGGCGGCCGTTGGAGATCACTGGATGCGGCCAGGCTCTCTGGCCGCTGCGCTCCGGCTGATTGAAGCGGCCGCGCTCGACATAACTGTTCGGGTTCGCTTCCACAAGCACCACCGGACCATCCTCGTTGCGATAATAGAGACGGCCATCGGCGTAAGTGATCGAGCCCTTGCCGGGTTTGGTCGACTCCCACATGACCTTCCCGGTCTGGAATTCGAGGCACACCAGGGAACGCGGGTCGTCCGATCCATACAGGTAGCCGTCTACGAGCACCATGCCGCCGTGGTGGTTCTTCATGTGATTGCTGAAGTATACCTCGTCGGCATGCGTTTCGTTCCCCGCACGCGTAAGTCGCGCCGCGCCGCCGCCGACGCCATAGCCCGAGGCCGCGAACACGAGATGATCGTGATAGAGCGGCGTCGAGCAGCTAATGCCGTGCCCCGGTTTCTGATAGCGCCACAAGAACTTCCCGTTGGCGGCATCGACGCCCACGACGCCGCCGTTCAAAAGTTGCACGAACTGGCGCTGGCCGTCCACGTCGGCGGCAATGATCGAAGAATAGGTGGCGGCGTTAGTGCCAGGCACGTGAGCTTGCCAGATGGTGCCGCCGGTCTTCTTATCCAGCGCGATCAGTGTCGCCTTGTCTCCGCCCGGCGTCACCAGCACCTTGTCTCCATCGACCAACGGCGACTCGCTATATCCCCACGAGGGAACCCGGCCGCCAAAATCCGCCACCAGGTTGTGCCGCCAGATTTCCTTGCCCGAAGCCGTGTCCAGA
>DASZFN010000930.1:0-2448 GCA_035939715.1 Gemmataceae bacterium
AGCCGCCGAACTGCTTCACCTGCCGGACGAGCCGGCAATGACCGTTAATGCACCCGGAGTGCTTGCCATAGGCAGCACTCCGGTTTTTTGTTTTAATCTCACCGGTATCCCCGGCATCATCCTTGGATAAAAGGAGTTGAGGAGATGAGCGCCCCTGGAAAGTCATCGGAACCCGCCCTGCGTTTTGAAGTCGTGAACGGCTCGATAGGCGTGATTACCTTCGATCAGCCCAATAGCCGTGCCAACACGCTGGGCCAGGCCGTGCTGGCCGAGTTCGAGAAGCTCCTGGGCCAACTGGCGCAGCGGCAGGATTTGCAGGGGCTCATCCTCAAGAGCGGCAAGCCGGGCATGTTCATTGCTGGCGCCGACCTGCGCGAGCTCGGCTCCCGCCCCGATCCAGCCGTCGCCAAGGCCATTACGCAGCGCGGCCTGAAAATCATCGCCGGCTTCGAAGCCCTTCCCTACCCCACCGTCGCCGCCATCGACGGCGCTTGCATGGGCGGCGGTCTCGAGATCGCGCTGGGCTTTGATTTTCGCCTGGCCACGTCTCATCCAAAAACGGAACTCGGCTTCCCCGAGGTGAAAGTCGGCATCTTCCCCGGCTGGGGCGGCACCCAACGCCTGACGCGCGTGATTGGTCCGTCCCTGGCGGCGGAGATGATCTGCTCGGGTGAACCGGTGAAGGCCGAACGTGCCCGGCAACTGGGAATTGTCTTTGACGTCGTGCCCGGCGAACGTCTGCAGGAAGAAGCGTTACGGCTGCTGGCCTGGGCCAAGGAATCCGGCGCCTGGCGGGAAGCGCGCAAACGCAAGCAGCAGCCGGTCGGCCTGACCGAGGAGCAGTTGACCTTCACGATTGCCGTTACACGCGCACAGATCATGGAGAAGACCAAGGGCCAGTTCCCCGCCCCCCTGGCGGCTCTCGAAGCCATTGCCAAGGGCTGCAACCTGCCGTTGGAAGATGGTCTGAAGGTCGAGAGCGATCTGTTCGCACCGCTCATCGGCAGTCCCATTTCGCGCAACTTGATCGCGGTATTCTTCATGACCCAGCGCTTGCAAAAGGACCCCGGCGTTGCCGACGCCTCCGTGCAGCCCAGGCCGGTCGAGCGTGTGGGCGTGCTCGGCGCCGGTCTCATGGGTGCAGGCATCGCCGGCGCGCACGTTCGCCGGGGTCTTCCCGTCATGCTTCTGGACAGTGTGCCCCAAGCTCTGGAGAAGGGCCTGGGCAATATCAGCAAGATCATGCAAGCGCGCATCGAGATCGGCCGCATGACGCCCCTGGAAATGGTCGGCGCCCTGAACTTGCTCAGCACCACCGGCACACTGGCCGCCATGGCGGACCGCGACGTGGTCATCGAGGCGGTGATTGAGAACGAGGCGGCCAAGACCAAGCTGTACCGCGAACTGCAGGCGATTCTGAAGCCGGACGTGATCCTGGCTTCGAATACCTCCACCATTTCCATCACGCGCATGGCGAAAGCCTGGCCGAAGCCGGAGAACTTTGCCGGCATGCACTTCTTCAATCCCGTGGATCGCATGCAGCTTGTGGAAGTGATTCGCGGCGAGAAGACCAGCGACGCCACCACGGCAACGCTGGTGGCCCTGGCCAAGCGGATCGGCAAGACGCCGATTGTGGTGCGCGATTGTCCTGGTTTTCTCGTGAATCGCATCCTTTTCCCCTACATCAATGAATCGCTGGTGCTACTGGAAGAGGGCGCCAGTCCGCGCGCCATTGACAAGGGGGCGACGGCGTTCGGCATGCCGATGGGGCCGATCACGCTGAACGACCTGGTCGGCCTCGACACCTCGCTCTACGCGGGGCAGGTGGTCAATACCGCGTTTGCCGACCGCGCCAAGACGACGCGGATTCTCGATGAGCTGGTGGCGGCCAAGCGCCTCGGGCAGAAATCCGGCGCGGGATTTTACAGCTACGCCAAGGGCCTGCGCGGCGCTGACGACCCCGCGCTCAACGCCATTCTGGAAAAGGTCCGTACCGGCCGCCGCGAAATCGGTCTGGAGGAGATTACTGATCGGCTGTTCCTGCCCATGCTGGTAGAGGCGAGCCGGGTGCTCTCCGAAGGCATCGTTCGCGAGCCGGGCGATGTGGACATGGGCCTGATCCTGGGCATCGGCTTCCCCCCGACACGTGGCGGCATCCTGCGCTGGGCTGATTCCCTTGGACTACCCCGCGTCCTCGACATGCTCAAGAAATACGAGAGTCTCGGCCCGCGCTTTCGGCCGACCGAGCAGATGCGCCGGCTGGCGGCCGAGGGCAAGGGCTTTTACAAGGAATGAGGATCCGAGGCGACTTTTGCGTGCGCGTATAATGAAAATATGGAGTGACATAAGAATGGTCATTAGTCATTCGTCATTGGTCATTCGCTCACGCGAATGACCAATGACGAATGACTAGTGACGCAATTGGAGGATTACCATGCGGCGAGCCGT
>DASZFN010000931.1:0-8641 GCA_035939715.1 Gemmataceae bacterium
CGGCGAACGTGCTTCGGGACCGCCGCCGCGGGGCCTGTTCCACTGCGTTTGGCGCGTGCGCGACGGCGAGCTGGAGATCCAGGCGCCGCATTACCCGACCTTGCAAGACACGCTGACCGAGTCCAACAAACCGACAGGGCAAACTTCATGAAGCGCTGGCTGCACGCTCTGGGTCGCTGGTTCGACCAGCGCCTGGGCTTCCGCGACACCCTGCTGCCGATGCTGACCCACCCCATCCCGCGCGCGGCGGCCGGGCCGATGGGCTGGTGGTACGTTTTCGGCAGCGCTTCGCTAACGCTCCTGGTCATTCAGATCCTCACCGGCATCGGCCTGTCCTTCGTGTACGTGCCGTCCGCCGCCAAGGCCTATGACAGCTTGCTCGATTTGAATTACTCGCAGCCGCTGGGCTGGTTCCTGCGGGCGCTGCACTACTACGCGGGCTCCGGCATGGTGGTAATGGTGCTGGCGCACATGACCCAGGTCTTTCTGCACGGGGCCTACAAGTATCCACGCGAACTAACCTGGGTGGTGGGCGTGGTGTTGCTCCTGTGCACGCTCGGC
Organism: Gemmataceae bacterium; assembly: GCA_035939715.1. Lineage (GTDB taxonomy): Bacteria > Planctomycetota > Planctomycetia > Gemmatales > Gemmataceae > DASZFN01. The sequence goes on from DASZFN010000931.1 coordinate 562, forward strand.
ATGTTCTTTACCGGCCAGGTGCTCCGCTGGGATCCGGACGCTTACTGGGGGCTGGCGGTGGCCGGGTCCATGGCCGGCCGGGTGCCGTGGCTCGGGCCGGACGTGGTCCGCCTGGTGCTGGGAGGGCCCGTGATCGGCGGCGATTCCCTCAGTCGGTTTTTTGCGTTGCACGTCTTCATTATCCCTGGCGCACTACTCTTCTTCCTGGCCATTCACCTGTGGTTGGTGATCAAGTGCGGGGTCAGCGCGCCACCGGTCGCCGGGCAGGTGGTCGATCCCCAAACTTACGATGAGGCGTATCACCGGGAACTCAAAAGCGGCGTTCCCTTTCTGGGCGACGCCTTGTTGAAAGATATTGTCTTCTCCGCCATCGCGGTCATCGCGGTGGTCGCCATCGCCGCTGTCGTCGGTCCCAAGGGCCCGACCGGGCCGCCCGACCCCGCGCTGGGCGGCGCCAATCCGCGGCCCGAATGGCCGTTCCTGTGGCTGTTCGCCCTTCTGTCGCTGAGCCCTCCGGAGGCGGAGACCTTTATCATCCTGGTCTTCCCGGTCCTGCTCATCGCGGTCCTGTTCCTGGTGCCGTTCCTGTCTAACCGGGGGGAACGCGCTCCCAGCCGCCGGCCCGTGGCCGTGCTGGCAGTGGTGGTGTCCTATGCGGTTTTCGGCGTGCTGACGTACCAGGGAGCCACTTCGCCCTGGTCGCCGCAGATGACGGCCTGGAGCAGCGACCCGGTTCCCGAAAACCTGGTTCGCAATAGCACTCCGCTCCAGCTCCAGGGCGCGGTCGTGTTCCAGAACAAGAACTGCCGCAACTGCCACGCGCTGGAAGGCGTGGGCGGACGGCGCGGTCCGGACCTGACCATGGTCGGCACGCGCCTGACGCGCGATCAATTGATCGACCAGGTCAGCAATGGCACCCCGGGCGGCGGCAATATGCCGGCGTATGGCAAGCAAATCAGCCCCGCCGAGATGACCGCCCTCGCCGAGTTCCTGACGAACCTGCGGCCGCTGGGGATGCCAGCGGCCAAGCCGGCCTCCGCGCGGCATGATGAAAAAGAATACCCATGAGCCGCACGCTCGACGCCTTCCTGCGCTCCTGGCCACTCGATCCCTGGCTGCTGATCGGGCTCCTTGTCTGTGCCGGCGTTTACGTTCGCGGCTGGAAGACGCTCGGCCGCCGCGACTCCCGGCGCCGGCACGGCGGCCAGGTCGCCGCGTTCCTCGGCGGCCTGACGGCGCTCTACCTGGCCCTGGCGTCGCCGATCGAGCCGTTCGCTGCCCTGCTCCTGCAAGTCCATATGGTGCAGCACCTGCTCCTGATGATGGTGGCGCCGCCGCTCCTCTGGTTGGGCGCGCCGCTGTTCCCCTTCCTCCGGGGCCTGCCGCGTTCTATCCGCGTTTACTGGGCAATCCCGCTGCTGTCCTCACAGCCGCTGCGCCGCCTCTTCGGGTGGTTGACCCATCCCCTTACGGCCCTCCCCATCTTCGTCGCCACCACCTGGCTGTGGCACTTCCCGCCGGCTTATGACCTGGCCGTGCGCTCAAGCGGGTGGCACTACGTGCAGCACGTCTGCTTCCTCGGCGCGGGCTTTTTGTTCTGGTACCCCGTCGTCCGGCCTTACCCCAGCCGGCCCCGGTGGTCGGCATGGCTGCTGTTTCCATACTTGATCGTTGCCGACCTGTCGAACACGATTCTCTCGGCCCTGTTTACATTCACTAACCGCGTGCTGTACCCGTACTACGCAGAAGTCCCGCGCCTGGCAGGAGTCTCTGTTCTGGAAGACCAGTCGGCAGCCGGCGTTCTCATGTGGGTGCCGGGGTCTGTCGCCTTTCTCCTGCCCCTGTTCGTCATCGGCATCCGGCTCCTCTACGGACCGGAACACGACAAGGCAACCACGCGACCACGCGACTTGCTGGCGAAACCAGCGCGATCTGGCGGGCGGCTCTCGCTTCCGGTTGTGGGCTTGGCGGCGGCTCCAACCACTCACCACTTTGACTTGCTGCGCGTCCCGCTGCTGGGCCGGTTTCTGAAATGGCGGCACGCACGCCTTGCCTTGCAGATGCCTGTGATGGCCCTGGCGGGAGTTGTGATCCTTGACGGTCTGCATAGTCCGCAAGTCGGCCCCATGAACCTGGCGGGTGTGTTGCCGTGGATTCACTGGCGCGGCCTTCTCATCCTGGGTTTGCTCGCCTTGGGCAATGTCTTCTGCATGGCCTGCCCGTTTACGTTGCCGCGCACCCTCGCCCGGCGCTGGCTCCCGCAGGGAAGGCATTGGCCGCGTTGGTTGCGGAGCAAGTGGCTCGCGGTCGTCTTGCTCGCCCTCTTTCTTTGGGCTTATGAGGCGTTTGCCCTCTGGGATAGTCCCTGGTGGACTGCGTGGATTGCGGTCGGCTACTTCTGCACAGCCTTTGTCATAGACGGTTTCTTTCGTGGCGCCGCGTTTTGCAAATATGTCTGTCCGATCGGTCAATTCAATTTCGTGCAGTCGCTGTTGTCACCGCTGGAAGTGAAGGTCCTGGACCCGAAGGTGTGCACGAAATGCCTGACCAAGGATTGTATCCGTGGCAGAGATGGAATTCCCGGTTGCGAACTGCACCTGTTCCAGCCGCGAAAGGCCGGCAACATGGATTGCACGTTTTGCCTCGACTGCATCCACGCCTGTCCGCATGACAACATCGGCATCCTGGCCGAACCACCTGGAAAGGAATTGTGGCACGATTCCTTTCGCTCTGGTGTCGGCCGCTTCGGCAAGCGGCCAGATCTTGCGGCTCTCATCCTGGTACTGGTTTTCGGCGCCTACGCGAATGCCGCCGGGATGGTCGCCCCTGTCCTGGAGTGGCGCGATAAATTCGCGCCGCTGCTCGGTGGGACGGATTGCCAATCCGTCCTACCCACCAGCTTGTTTTACCTCTTCGGCCTGCTGATATTGCCCGTGCTCATGGTCGGAATCGCGGCAATCTTCAGCCGTTGGCTGGGGCAATCCAGGGAATCCACGCTGGCGGTCGCCACGCGCTTTGCGTATGCCCTCGTCCCGCTCGGGTTCGGCATGTGGCTGGCCCACTACAGTTTTCATTTCCTCGCGAGCTTCGACGCGGTGACTCCTGCGCTCCAACGTTTCGCCGGCGATTTCGGCTTGATCCTTGGAGTAGCGGAATGGCGCTGCGCCTGTTGCCAGCCTGTTGCGGATTGGCTTGTCCGCCTGGAGATCGTTTTTCTCGACCTGGGGTTGCTGCTCTCCTTGTATGCGGGATATCGGATTGCCCTGAGTCCATCCCGGTCTCTAGACCGGGCCCCAACGCAGGCTATCAAGGTCTTTGCGCCCTGGGCCGTGGTTATCCTGCTTCTGTTCGCAGCCGGCGTTTGGATTGTTCTGCAACCCATGCAAATGCGCGGCACACTGCAAGGATGAACTGAACCATGCGCTCGCTGATCTATTTACTTCTGGCTTCATCCCTCATCCTTCATCCTTCATCCTCTCTTCGGGCGGACGGGGGCACGGTACGAATATCGGAAAAGAGAGGCGATTTTCTGATCACCGTTTTTACCGCGCCAGCGCCCTTCCGGGCAGGCCCCGTGGACGTCAGCGTGCTCGTTCAAGACGCCTCGACCGGGGAACCTGCGCCGCAGACGCGGGTGACTGTGCGCATGAGCAAACCTGGTCGGCTTGCCCTGGAATATCCGGCCACACGCGAAGCGGCGACCAATAAGCTCCTCCACGCGGCCCAGTTTGATCTCCCCGAGCCGGGCCGCTGGCAATTGCAGGTTCAGGTCGAAGGTGTGCACGGGCCAGCCGTGCTTGACGGCGAACTGGAAGCGGCCGCTCCCTTGCCGCCCTGGCGAGAGCTGTGGCCATGGATTGGTTGGCCCGCGCTGGCAATCGCGCTCTTCGGTATTCACCAGGTGTTAGCGCGACGGCCGTCTAACTAGAGATGGCCGGTTGCTTCGCGGCGGGACATCACCGGCCTCACGCAGCTAGGAAGCCAGTACGACTTTTGCCTCAGAGCCCGGAATAGCCGCACCGGTCATGCGCACGCTCGGCAGGTCGCACAAGCCGGAGTCAAGAAACATATGGTGCCAGAGTTGCGTGGCCAGCACGCCTACCAGTCCCATTTCTGTGAAGGTTCGCTGGTATGATCCTACCCGCAGCGAACGGAAAGCTTGTCGCCAGTAGTGTACTTGCTCCGTCGCGAAGTAACCGCTCTTGCGCAGCGATTCCGCGCTGAGCAACTGGTCCACCCATGGGGGAAGCTCCGCCGTGCAAAAGCTGTCCGTGGGCGCCCGGAACATGGCTTTCGGTCTCCAGGCAATAGCGGCCGGCAGCCGCCGCGCCGCCACGCGCCGCAAGATCACCTTGTCCTGCAAGCCGTGCAGCTTGTAGCGCGGCGGCAGCCGGGCCAGAAAGTCAAACACCTCTTCGTCCAGAAATGGGTAACGGGTCTCGACCGCCGAATGCATGGCGACGCGGTCTCCCTTGGCCTGCAGGAGAAGACCCGGCAGCATGACCCGGCCGCCCAGACAAATGGAACGATTGAGCGGATGCCAGCGGCGCATGCGCTCGTGATCGATTCCCAGATCGTCATAGGGACAGCGCGTGGCCAGACTCTGCTGGAACTCGGGAGTGAAAAACCGCAGCCGCGACATGGTCATCAGGCTGTACACGTCCAGCCAGGCATTGGCGCCGCCGACCGCTCGCTGAGCCCGCCGGTAATGGTTCCACGTCGAACGAGGCGCACCCATGAGCCGGGTATAAGCCCTGCGCGCCAGCGCGCTCAGCGGTACACCGGGAACCACATCGAGAAGGCTCAGAAGCCAGTGCGCCTTGAACCAGGGATAACCGGCCAGCCATTCGTCGGCGCCCTCGCCGGTCAGAGCCACCTTGTAGCCATGTGCGTGGACGTCGCGCGCCAAGAGGAGCAGGGCCGCACAGGCGGTGTCGATGACCGGGCCTTCTGCCGCGCGAATCAACTCCGGGAACGTCTGTACGAGCTGCTCCGGACCGAACTGCGTGGTGATTGGCGCTATTCCCAGGTGCCGGGCGGCGCGTTCGACATGCCGGCTCTCATCGAAGGCGGGGGAGCGAACGTGGACGCTGAAACTGGTGATCGGCTTGCCAAGGACATCGCCCGCCAGGGAGGCAATCAGGCTCGAATCGACTCCGCCGCTCAGGTAGCACACGACCGGCACATCGGCTCGCAAGCGCCGCTCGACGGCGCAATGGAGTACGGATGCAAACTCCTCGGTGAGCGCATTGCGGTCGGCGGCGACCTCATGGCCCCGGTCCGGAAAGTCCATCGCCCAGTAGGTCCGGTCACTCAGGTACGTGGTCCCATTCCGCGAGTCGCCCAGGTCGCCATGAATCTCGAGATAGTGTCCGGGGAGCAGGGCGCTGATGCCCGCAAAGCAAGTCGCCGGTCCGGGCAGGGCAAAGAAGGTGAAAAAATCCTGGAGGCCACGGCCGTCCGCGCGGGCCTCGACCATGCCGGAGGCAAACAGGGCCCGGATCTCCGAGGCAAAGAGCAGCCAGTCGCCCTGCCTGGTCCAGTAGAGCGGGCAGATGCCGAAGCGATCGCGACCCAGGATGAGCCGGCGTTGCCGCGCGTCCCAGACGACCAGGGCGAACTGTCCGCGCAGGCGGTCGAACATGTCCGCGTGATATTCTTCCCAGAGATGGGGCAGCAGCTCCGTGTCGCAACGGCCGCGAAAGCGATGGCCGCGGCCTTCCAGGTCTGCGCGCAGCGTCGCATGTTCGAACAACTCGCCGTTGAGGACGGCGGCCACGTCACCGTCCTCGTTGGTGACGGGTTGGTGGCCGCCGGCAAGATCCACAATGCTCAGGCGGCGTGCGCCCAAAGCGATCCCCGGCTGCCGCCAGAAGCCTTCGTCATCGGGGCCGCGATGCCCAAGGGCATCGGCCATGGCCTGGATGATGTTCGGTGAGATAGAACGCCGGCCTACCAGATCGAAAACGCCCGCGATGCCGCACATGAGCAGCCTCTGTTTCAGTTGCTGGGACGGGCGCTACCAGTGGGAAATGCAATTCATGTACCCGACGAAAAAACGCCGAGCCAGTCACCATCGACGGAAATGCGGGCAAGCCGCATTTTCGCCGTTGGCAAGACTATACACGTATGGCTTACTAGTTTCCAGCAGGCAGCGTGAAGAAGGAGGAACCCTAACCACCAAGGCTTCATGCGTCGCCAAAAATGACTTTGCCACATTGCCAGGTGAGTTTGCCACGGTTGGCAAACTCGAGTCCAGACCGAGCTATCTACGGACGCAAGGATTTGCGTGGCGGAAAAAGTTGAGTTTGCCAGTTTGCCACGTTTTCGGGGGCCGGGGGGCAATGTACGCAGGCATGTCATCCCGCCCGCCAACTCCGGGGCTGCGTAACACCGCCAGAGTAACACCGCCAACTTCCATCCAGTTGGCGGTGTTACTTTCCGTTCGCAAGCTGCTGGCGGATTGGAAGATGGGGCACACGAAAAGTCACTCCGCCACCCCGCCACGTCACGATAGGAAATAGTTGATTTGGCAGTTTGGAGAGCCACAACGTTGTCCCCGTTCCCCAGAATTCTCGGGGATTCCCAAGAATGCCTGCCAAACACATGGCAACCTTTGGCATTCTGAGAAAAAGTTGGCAAATTCTTGCCGGAAGCTGCGGAATGCTATTGACGGTAAGTGTGCTTTATGCATCGGCAGTATCAAGTTGGCCAGTGGTGGGCATCTTGGCATTCGCTGGGCGGCGGGTACTGTCTGAATAGGGTGTTGATCCAACAGTGTGCCCTCATCGCGCGGTGATATAATGCACGGGGTGAGCAATCCCATGAAAACATTTACCGTGGCAGTGAGAATCCCGGAACCCTTGCGTGAACTCGGCTTCAGCGATGAGGAGATTTGCCGCGAGGTGCCTCTTCTTCTCGTCCTCAAGCGCTTTCGCCAGGGTGCCGTTTCCTCAAGCAGGGCGGCGCATATTCTCAATCTAACGCGCCGCGACTTCCTGGAGCTGCTTGCCAGGGAAGGTCTTCCGCTTTACGACCCGAGTGACCAGGAGTTGGCTGACGAATTGCAGACGGTACAACGGCTTGGACCTGCGAAGCCATGACGGTCATTTCCAATTCCACTCCGCTGATCTACCTGGCTGCTATCAGCAAATTCGATTTTCTCAAGGCGCTTTTTGGACCTGCCTCGCCACTGTGGGCGAATAACTTTGGGATGAGTAGGCTCCAGACGGTACAGGCGCACTGGCCCAAGGAGCATTCGGCTTGCAGACTGGTTCTCACGGCTCGATCTTGAGCACTGAGATGCCCCGGATCAGGGTTGCTTCTTCGCGTCCGCAGCCTTGAATGCTTCTTCCCAGGTCCGGCCCTTGCCTTTGACGTGAAAGATCCGGGCACCCCGAACGCCGACGACAAATTTCTCCAGCGTCGTGCCGGGATCGTGGCGGACGAAGGCCCTCGCTCCCCAGCGGCGCTGCGCCAGCTGAAGAGCCTCTTGCTCGGTCATGATGTTCTGCTTACCTCTCGAAAGCGTGGGCGAACTGCGAGCCAACTTCCGGGGGAGTCGGTTGCGAGGGTAACCGACTGGTTGGCGCGGCCAACAAACAACGAATACGGGACGGGAATAAACATAACCAGCGTACGCCACGATTTTGCTTCGGTCAAAGTCCTTTAACCGCGTGGCGTTGGCCCTGAACGACAATCATCTGTTGCATGAAAAACTGCGCTCCCGCCGAATTTTTTCGGAAGCGAAGAGAAGCAATCGTTGTGCGGCTGCTATTGGTGCCCCGGAACACAGTCTTTTTTCCTTTCTCGGCGCGCGCAGCTTTGGTAGTTTCTAATTCTCGCTTCTGAGCTGGAATGGTTCTTGTTCCTGCAGGGCCGGCGAAGGAGATTCGTCATGCAGAAGCTGCGGCCAAGTGCATGCACGCCATTCTTGTTTGTGAGCATTTTTCTCTTGTTCGGTTCGATGGTGCAGGCCGGTGACTGGCCCATGTTTGGCAGGGACCAGACGCGGAACCCGGTCAGTCCGGAAAAGGACGCCGCCGCGTTTTGGCAAGTCGAAAAAAGAGATGATCAGGGT
>DASZFN010000932.1:0-4972 GCA_035939715.1 Gemmataceae bacterium
GCTTGGCCTCTTGAGCGAAGGCGCTGGTGCAGGCAAACCAGCCAAGGCTCAGCTCGGGCTGATAGCCCAGGCACACCAGGCTCCAGCGGATGCGCAGCGGGGGCCGGTTTGCCGTCAGCTTGGCCGGCAGCGCCTTGCGCACTTCTTCCCAGGTCGGCACCAGGATGCGCGGCGCGCGTGTGCGTTGTGCCTCCATCTCCTTTTGCAATTCATCGAAATTCTGCGACATCCAGTCTGTGTCGGTCGCCGCAGTCCGCGTCGGTTCGAGCGGCGTGGCCCTTGGCGGTGTGCGCGGGACAGCGGCAGGCTTGGTTCCGGGATCGGCAGGCTTGAAGTGCAGGTCCAGAGGCGGCAGGGGGCCGTCTCTCTCCATGTCCAGCCCCAGGCTCAGGATCAAGCGATCCTGGAAGTTGGCATAGGCAAGCAGCAGCACCATGGCGGCGACTTGCTTGTCGCCGTAGTGCCCCATGAGCTGCGAGACCTCGGCGTCGCTCACCGTGTCGGCGGCCTCGGTCATCTTGCGCGCGAAGACCAGCGCCGCTTTCTCCGCCCCGGACAGCCGGCTGTCATCCTTTCCCAGGGCGCGCAGGGCCGCTTCGTCCAGACCGGCGCGGCGCAGATCGGCCGCGGCATATGCCTCACTGTAGGCGCAGCGGTTGGCATGGGCTGCCGTCCAGCGCATCAGGCCGCACAACTTGGGATCGAGAGGACTCTTCGCGCGCTGCAGGAAATCCAGTTCCAGCATGGACGCGGTGGTGCGCGGCAAGGTCTCTGCCAGCGCCCGTGCCCAGGCAGGCAGTGGTTGCTGTGTGCCCTTTTCCAGGGCCGGTAGTTTCTTCCAGGCGTCGGCGTCGTTCAGGACCGGCAAACCATGGGCGCTCTGCTGCCGCTGCCCGGCCTGGTCGAGCAGGAGCATGATCAGCGCTTGCTCCATCTCGCGCGACTTGAAACCGAAAGGACCGCGGCCGCCCTTGTAGGCGATGCGGCCGTCGCGGTCGATCACGTAGAGCCGGTCCGGCATGCCGCTGTACACGTGGCCGACCCGGTCATTGACGTCGTCCACGAGAAGCGGCATGGTCATTTGCAGCGTCGTGCAGCACTGCTGCGCCACCGTCGTGCGTTCCAGGAGGTTGTGCGGCTGAACGATGCTGATGCCGACCCGGTCATTGGACGGCATGCGCCAGCCTTCCGTCGGGTGCGCCTCGCGGACATAGATAGCGAGGAACTCGACCTGGTCGCCGTAGCGTTTGTGCAGTTCTTCCAGGACCCCAAACTGGGATCGATAGGGGCCTCAGGTGAAGCTGCCGAAGATCAGCACCACCGGTTTGCGGCCGTGAAACTGAGATAGCCTTACGGTCCGCTTTCCGTCCTGAGTGGTCAGGCTGAAGTCGGGAGCGCGCTGGCCGAGGCCAGGCCCCTCAAAAGGCGAGCCGAGCTCACCCTCGGCCAGACCCTTGAGCAGGGTCAGCATGGAAGGACCGCTTGGCCTGGGCGCGCCGGCGGGGCGCGGCGGCGGACTGGTCGGGAACATTTCGCGCAGATCGTCGGGCGTCAGATAGCCCTTCTCCTTGGCCGCTCTGGCGAAGAAGTCGTCCCATTCCTGACGCGTAATGCGGCCGTTGCCGTTGGCGTCGATCATGGAAAACCACATGCGCGCCGGCATCCCCTGCATGGCATATAGCGAGCGGTCAGACCAGTCGAAATCCGCGGCGCTCAGCTCACCGTCGTGATTGCGGTCGAGGCGATCGAAAAGCTCGGCCGGCCCGCGAAACTCCGCGCGTGTGATCTTGCCGTCGTGATTGGCATCGTAGCGCGCCGCCAGCCAGCTCCAGCCATAGCGGCTCAGGCTGGCATGAAACCAACCGTCGCCCGGTCCCATGTCCGAGCCATGGACAATGGCGGTCACCATTTCCGCGATCTCCGGCTTGGGGATTTCGTCGATACGCTGGCGCAACAGCGCATAGTAGAGCAGCGGATCGCACCAGCCGCTCTGCGGCTTTGCGCTCGGTGGCGCAGCCCCAATCGCTGCCCCTTCACCAGCAACCAGCGTCGCGAGGGTCACTCCACACCAAACCAGACAGTGAATCGAAGAACTATCTACGCGATTTCGCGGATCCCGATGCTCGCAGCGTATCATGGCCGAGTCTCATGAAAGAAGATGCTGAAAAAGCATCTCCTCATGATACACCGAAAGTCCTTGCAACAGGCAGCCAATTGAGAATTACGCGGCAGAAACCTGCATTGGACATGAGCACCAGGAAATCATCATGAAGCCTGCCGGCAAGAAAATGGCAGACGGCGCCGGGTGCGCCTGCGCCGCGAATCGTTCAGCCTTCGCCGCCTATGTCGATCCACAGGCTCTGCCAGTTAAAGACGTGCTCCTCGACGCAAATCCCGCGTGCGGCAGAAGCCAGCGCTTCCTCCTTTGCAGGGGTACAGCGCGGGCGGCGGCCGGGGCGGAAGGTCGTCTCGGAAGTGAGCCCCGTGCCAAGTCTCTGAAGTTCGGTCTGCGGCATGCATTGCTCCTTTGCTTGGGTTTGCCTTTGATCACTCTGAAAAGATCGGTCAATTTCAGCGCCTAGTTGTGATTTCTCGGGCGCGCACCACCGCATTTCAGTCAGAAGCGGTACGAATGCCCCTGTTCCACAAATGCTGCTGATCGGCGGAACTGGCCAAACAGGCAGGTCGCTGAGAAAGTGGGTGAAGTTGTCCGGCGCCGAAGTCCTTGCCGCGCGCGAAGACTGGACCGGCAGCACGCGCCTCATGACCGCTAGCACAGGCCCGATCCGTTTTTTTTCAACGGGCCGCCGGGGATTCATTGCCGATCACCACGGTCCACAGACGCACCTGCCAGCGAGTCACCAGTCCGCCGGTCACGTAGGGATCGTTGCGCGCGAAATCCTCCACGACCGAGCGCTCCGCGACGCGAAATATCAGCAAGGCGCCATCGGCCGGCTCGGCCAGCGCGCCCGCCAGGACAAGCTCGCCGCGGCCTTGCGCCTCTCGGGCCAGCCGGAGATGCTCCTCCCGGTAGGGCGCTCGCCGCGCCAGGAAATCGGGGACCACCTCATAAGACAAGGCGAAGTAGCGCATCGCTGCCGCCTCAGCCACGGCGTCTAATCGGCCGGTCAGAGCGCTGCCGCTCAAAGCTTGTTGGCCCGGCAGGCCTTGCGACGATTGGAACGGTGCTTGAGGCTCGGGCGAATGTCTGAAGGTCTTGCGTCTCTTGACCAGTTTCCCAAGCAGTTGATTGACCAGGTGCCACAGGACCAGCATGGCAATACAGAGGAGGGGAATAGCAATGCTGGCCCTAAATACCCACGTATCCAACCGGCCTCCCATGGATGAATTCCACCGCGGCTTTTGTGCTCCTGAACCCGTGCTTGCTTCCTTTTGTGTCTCAAGTGATTGTATGCGCTAATGCCGAGAACCGCGCGCGTGGCAGTCGATCTGCGCTGCTCATGCGATCGAGAAGAAAGAGCAGGATCTCACGCGCCGGGGCGAATGAGTCCTGCTCTTACTCTTGCTCTTAATCGGCTTCCTGCTCCTCTTCTTCATCCTGTTCTTTCACCTGGCGTCCGCTACCGTCGGAACGGCACCGCCGGCCGGCGGTAGAAAGAGCGAAAGTCCTCGGCACGGGTGGTTTGGCCGGTCCAGCTCTGCGGATAGCGCGTGATCAGAGCGTAAGCCACGTCCTGGCCGCCGGCCTGCAGGTAGCGGTTCATCCAGTAATTAAACTCTCCCGCAGTCGGCGCACGGCCAACCACATCGGTAAAGAGGGTTTGCATGAACCCTTCCGGAGTGCCACCCGCCTTGTTGTAGTACTCGTCACTGTTGAGAATCCCGGCGAGCATGGCCTCCGGCGCCTGACCGCCGCGGATCGAGCCGGCCCAGGTTGCCATGCCGGACGGATCGGGCTCGCGGTTGAAGTATTTTTCATACCAGAGCCGCACCAGGTTCTCCGGACTGTCGGGCAACGCCCGAGTTTGAACCACGTCCGTGCGGTAAGGATTGTAAGACCACCGATACCTTTGCGCCGATGCGGGCGCCGCCAACGCCAGCAGTGCACCACAGGCCATCACGATGATGTTAAGGCGTCGCATGATGTTCCTCCTTTCGGGGATAACACACCAGGGTGCACTTCACGTGCCAAGGAGGAAGGACATTCCGTTCACCAAGGGAAGCACTTGACAAACCTGTAATGTTCGAAACGCATGTTTACAGACCTTTTTCGGCGAGCAGATAGGTGAGGGTAGCCATGGCGGCGGCTCCGGCGTGCAGCTCCTTGATATCGACCGCTTCGATGCGATCGCGCGCGGAGTGGTGGAAGTCGAAGTAGTGGGTGGAGTCAGGGACAAAGCCAAGGGTAACGGCGCCGAGGGCGCCGAGCGGCGCCACATCCGAGCCGCTGCCGCCCTTCTCGATGGAGCCGGCGTGCAGAGGAGCCAGATAAGGGGCCCAGCGCTGCACCGCCGCGAGGGCCCGGTCGCTGCCTTCCACGGCGAAGCCCACGGGGGCGAAACCGCCGCTATCCGATTCGAGCGCGGCCAGGTGCTTCTCGCCTTTCGCCTTGACTTGACTGGCGTACTCCTCGGCTCCGAAGCCGCCGAATTCCTCGGCCATGAAAAGCACCACGCGGACCGTGCGCCGCGGGCGCATGCCGAGCGTCTTCAGGGTGCGCAGGACTTCGATCGAGTGCACGACGCCCGCGCCGTCGTCGTGGGCGCCGGTGCCGAGATCCCACGAGTCCAGGTGGCCGCCGACCACGACATATTCGCGCGGCAGATCGCGGCCGGTGAGCTCGCCGATGACATTGAACGAGGAGACGAGCGGGTGCTGGGCGGCGCTGAGCTTCAGATTCACGGTTAGCCTGGGATCGGATTTGAGCAGCGCGGAGAGCTCGTTCGCGCCACGGATGCTCAAAGCCGCGGCCGGGATCATGCGGATGTCTTTGTCGTAAAGGAGCATCCCG
>DASZFN010000933.1:0-13043 GCA_035939715.1 Gemmataceae bacterium
CTGGCCTGGGTGGCAGTGCGCGTCTCGGGACGCGGCGCGGGCGCCTTCCAACGCATGTTTTCGCCGAGCCAGCGCCAGCCGTTCGACGTGCTGATCAAGGAAATTGAGTGGTCGAAGCACGCGGAAATGCTGGTGCAGGCCTTCGATCCCACGCTGCTGATTATCATGCGCCATCCCTGCGGCATGGCCGCCTCGTTACTGCGCGGGCAGCGCCTCGGCTTGATGCCCAACCACGACCGCATGGCATGGTACCTCGACCATGTCGAGATTTGCCAGGAGGTGGGTTATGATGCCGGCGCCATCCAGAACCTGGCAGCCGGACAGTTCATCGGCTTGCAATGGTTGGCACATAATCTGATGTACCGCAAAGCCATGCAAGCGCATCCCGACAGCAAGCTGGTTATCTACGAGGACCTGTGCCGCAATCCTGCCGAGGTCACGAGGGACGTATTTGCATTCCTGGGCTGGCAGCCTGGCCCGCGCACGCTGCGTTTCATTGACAACAGCACCAAGGAAAGAAGGATCCGCCTGCTGGATTGGCTTCAGGCCAAGCATCCTTATTTCGGAGTCAAGAAGGATTCCATCCAGTCGGCGGAATCATGGCGCAGCGAGCTGACGCAGGAGCAAAAGCAGCAAGTGCTTTCCATTGCCAGCCGTTTGCCTGATTTTGAATCGTACTGGCCGGATAGCGGAATTGCTTCCGTTTCGGTCGATACAGCGGGGGGCTTTCCATCCCTGTCGAATGATCGCCGGCATGAGAAAAACGGTTCGGCAACGGCGTCACATACCGGCCTGGAGGCGCCGGCCAAACTGTCGATTCCGTTGACCTTGGAAAACCTGGCCAACGCCCACGGTTCCCAGCCTGCCACCCTCGGTCTGCCTTTTCCCAGGGGTGCTCTGCCGCGCCCGGCATTCCTGCGTCTGATGGACTCCGAAGGCCGTCCTGTCCCTCTGCAAGCGCGGGCGCTCAATCATTGGTCCGACGGCAGCGTTCGCTGGGCGCTGCTCGATTTCCTCATTCCGGCCACGCGAAAAGCAAAGGACGTTTGGAGACTGGACATTCTGTTCCGGCAAGAGCCGTCCTCGAGGACAGCGACGTTGGATATCCAGCGCTCCGTGGATTCGATAATTATTAACACGGGCACCGCCACTTTTCATATCGGCCGGGACCATGTCCCGCTCCGTCAAGTGGTCGTGCGCGGCAAGGATCTGCTTAAGCCCAATTGCGCGCGCATGGTTCTTACGGACGCCAAGGGCAGACAGTCAGCGTTCGGAGTGGAAAGACTTCTTCTCGAAAACCGTGGCCCTCTTCGCGCAAGCGTGCTGCTCGAGGGCCTGGTGCGCGGCAGCCCCTTGCGTCTTGCGATCCGCCTCTGTTTCTATGCGGGTACAGCACAGGTTGGGCTCAACGTCACCTTGCACAATCCGTGCCGCGCCCGGCATCGGCACGGCTTGTGGGATCTCGGAGACGCAGGGTCGATCCTGTTCAAGGAACTGGCTTTGGAGCTGGAAGTCGCCGGCTCAGCGGAGCGCGCTATCCACTGGTCGGCGGAGGCCGATACGCCGCTCGAAACCACCAGCGAAAAGAGGCTGGAGATTTATCAAGACTCCAGCGGCGGCGAAAACTGGCATTGCAAGAACCATGTCAATCGCGACGGCGTGGTGCCCACCTCTTTTCGTGGCTATCGGGTAGCTTTGGGCCGCAAGGAATACCTGGGCTTACGCGCTAATCCCCTTGTTTCCCTCCGGGGAACGGACGGCGCCATCTCCCTGGCGCTTCCTGAGTTCTGGCAGCAATTCCCCAAGGCTCTGGTCATCGACGATGGACTGCTCCGGGTTGGACTATTCCCCGGCCAGTTCAATGATCTCTTTGAATTCCAAGGTGGCGAGCAGAAAACACACGCCGTCTGGCTGGACTTCGCCGCTGCCGACGAAGCTGGTCCTGACTCGCTGCGCTGGGTTCATCAGCCTGTCCGCGTCCATGCGGACCCATCCTGGTACATCGACTCCGCCGTGGTGCCGTGTGTGACCGCTCCACCCCGAAACCAGGACGACCGCCTGGAGACGCTTCTCAGCAAGGTAATCCGCGGTAACAAGAGCTTTTTCACCCGGCGTGAGGTCGTTGACGAATATGGCTGGCGCCATTACGGCGAGATCTACGCGGAACATGAGCTGGCTTACTACCGCGGCGAATTGCCGGTGACCTCTCACTACAACAATCAGTACGACTTCCTCTTCGGCGCCTTGCTGCAATACCTACGCAGCGGCGACACGGACTGGTTCAACCTGGCGGATGCTCTGGCCCGCCACGTCATGGACATCGACATCTATCACACGACGGAAGATCGTGCCGCTTACAGCGGCGGCATGTTCTGGCATACCGATCACTATCTCGATGCTGCCACCAGCACGCACCGCGCTTTCTCGCGTCACAATTGCCGCTACCGCCCGGGAGCCTATGGCGGCGGTCCGAGCAACGAGCATAATTACACCTCCGGGCTGCTGCTCTATTATTTTCTGACCGGAAATCCGAGCGCCCGCGCCACGGTGCTGGGGCTCGCCGATTGGGTAATCCAGCGCGATGACGGCGGCAAGAGTCCTTTTCGCTTTCTGGACAAGTCTCCTACCGGACTGGCCAGCAGCACGGCCGAGCCGGGGTATCACGGACCCGGCCGGGGGTCCGGCAATTCCGTAAATGCGCTCTTGGATGCCTGGTTAGTTAGCGGGCGCAACCGCTACTTCGGCAAGGCCGAGGAACTGATCCGCCGTGTGGTCCATCCCCATGACGACGTTGCCGCGCGCAATCTGCTCAACGTGGAGTATCGCTGGTCTTATACTGTGTTCCTCACTGCCCTGGCCCGTTATCTTCATTGCAAACAGGAGTCCGGCGCCCTGGACGAGATGTATGCCTATGCGCAGGCCAGTCTGCTGACCTATGCCCGCTGGATGCTGGAAAACGAACGGCCATATTTCGACCAGACCGACAAGCTGCAATACCCCACCGAGACCTGGGCGGCGCAGGAAATGCGCAAGGCCAATGTCCTCCGCCTGGCGGCGGCTCACGCGGATGATGCCCTGCGTTTCAAACTCCTCGAGCGCGGCGGCGAACTCGCCGAACGGGCCTGGAGCGACCTCTTGCGTTTTGATTCGCGTTTCTTTGCCCGCCCGGTGGCCATCATGTTGACGGAGGGGGCACGCGATGACTATTTCAACCAGTCGACCCTGCATGCCGCACCGCGAGCGCCAGCACGTGATTTTGGAGCACCCAGGCCTTTTGTGCCGCAAAAGGAGCGCGTGTACGCAGCTCTTCATGGTGGCCGTGGCCTACCGCGCGCGTTGACCAGGCTGGTGAACCCACGGACCTGGTTTGCCGCAGCCCGGCAAAGCGAAACTTGAGAGCAAGCAGTCCGGTCAATGGGCGCGCGCACCTCCGGGACAATCTGTCAGGTCTTGCACAATCTGAATGTCGGAGGCGCGGAAATCCTGGCGGCCAGGCTGGCCCGCCAGTTGTCGGGTCAATATCGCTTCGTGTTCGCTTGTCTGGATGAAATTGGATCTCTGGGAGAGGAGTTGCGCTCGGAAGGCTTTGCTGTTTACCTGCTCGAGCGGCATTCAGGACTGGACTGGCGATGTGCCCTGCGCCTGGCGCGGGTTCTTCGTCAAGAGAACGTGGACATTATCCAGGCGCATCAGTACACGCCCTTCTTTTACGCCTTGCTGGCCCGCCTGCGCTACCGGCGGCCGGCCGTATTGTTCACCGAGCATGGCCGCCATTATCCCGACTACCCACGCCGCAAAAGGATCCTTGCCAATCGACTGCTGCTGGAGCGGCGCGATCGGGTCGTCAGCGTCGGCAATGCCGTGCGCGAGGCGCTGATTCAGAACGAAGGCATTGCTTCGGAACGTGTGCGCGTCATTTACAACGGCATCGAACTTTCTTCCTCCGGGCACGAGCAGAATTCTCGGGAGAAAACACGCCAGGAACTGGGACTTGCTGCGGATACTCTGGCCGTGATCCAGGTGGCGCGTCTGGATTACTTGAAGGATCACGCGACCGCCTTGTCCGCCTGGAAAAAGGTGGTCCAGCATCGTGCCGATGCCCAGCTTCTCCTCATCGGCGATGGTCCTGAGCGGGCCGGGATCGAACAATTGATTGAACAACATGGCTTGGCAGGCCATGTGCGGCTTCTCGGGCTGCGCCATGACGCGCGGCGCTTGCTGGCGGCCGCGGATATCTTCCTGCTTACCAGCATCAGCGAGGGGATTCCCTTGACCGTGATCGAGGCCATGGCCGCTGCTGTTCCGGTCGTGGCTACGCGCGTGGGTGGAGTAGAGGAAGTGGTCGGGCCGACCGGATTTCTGGCTGCTTCCAAGGATGTCGATTCGCTGGCGCGTTTCATCTTGCAGCTTGCTGAACATGGTCCGCTGCGCGTAAGCATGGGCCAAAGCGGTAAGGCCCGGGCCCAGGCAATGTTCTCGGAAAGCCGCATGCACGCTGGCTATCTTGATCTCTATCAGGAAATGCTTCGTGTCCGAAGCAACTAAGTTGCCGTCCTTGATGGTTTTTGCCGACGACTGGGGCAGGCATCCTTCCAGTTGCCAGCACCTCGTGCGCCGCCTGGTCAAGGATTATCGTATTCTTTGGGTCAACAGCATCGGCACACGTCAGGTGCGCGCCAACGCGCTGACGCTGCAACGGGGCATTCAGAAGCTGGGCAACTGGCTGCAAGGCCTCGTGAAAGTCTCGGAGCAGATGTGGGTCCTGGATTTGCCAATGTTGCCGGCCATGGGGAGCCGAGCGCTGCGCGAAATAAATCGCATTCTGGCGGCGTGGCGCCTGAAGCAGGTTCTGAGACGCCTGGACATGGCCAGGCCCGTGGTGCTCACCACGTTACCCTACATGGCCTGGCTCATCCACGACCTGCCGCGCAGCGCCCTGGTCTACTATTGCACCGATGATTACAGTCACTGGCCGCATGCCGACCGGGAAACCTTGCAGCAGGCCGATCAAGACCTGAGCAGCAAAGCGGACTTGATTCTCGCCGCCTCGCGAGCGCTGGCGACTGCACACGAGCGCACGGGGCGCTGTGAGTATTTTCCGCACGGTGTCGATGTGGCTCACTTTGCCCGCGCCCAAGACGCCGTGCCGATTCCGGCGGCCATCGAACGACTTCCCAGGCCGCGTATCGGTTATTTCGGCCTGATTTACGAGAAGTTGGATTTTGCTCTTCTGACGGCGCTCGCGCGCAGCTATCCGCACGGCAGCCTGGTCATGATCGGCCCGGTCGCGACCTGTCCCGCGAGCTTCAAAGCGTTAGCGAACGTACATTTGCTCGGGGCCCAGCCATATCAGGAACTGCCCAGATTTCTGGCCGGCCTCGACGTGCTGTTGCTCCCCTACGTGGACGATGACATGATCCGCCAGAGCGGACCGCTGAAGTTGCGCGAGTGTCTGGCCGCCGGCAAGCCGACCGTCAGCATTGATGTTCCCGAAGTACGCAGGCTCGAACCGCATGTCTATGTAGCCGGCAATCAGGCTGAATTCCTGGAGCGCGTCAAACGGGCCTTGCAAGAGGCTAATTCTCCAACAAGCGTACGGGACCGGCAAGCAGCAGTCGCGGCAGATACCTGGGAGCAGCGTGCCGCCCTGCTAAGCCATTACCTGATGCAGCGCCCGGCGTCAGCCATTCATCCGCGCTTCCATTTGAACGGCAGCGTGAAAGCACTACCGCGCGTGCTTCATCTGCGCGTGGTATCGGGCAAGGGCGGGGGACCCGAGAAGACGATTCTCAACAGCCCGCGCTTCCTGAAGGACTCCTATCAACTTCGTCTTGCGTACATTCGGCCGGCGGGCGATGAGGCTTACGATATGCCGGAGAGAGCCAGCCGCCTGGGTGTTGATCTGCGCGATATCCCCGAGCGTGGGCCAGCCGATCCGCGCACTGTGTGCGCGCTTGTCCAGGAAATCCAGGAATTCCGGCCTGATATTTTGCATGCCCACGACTACAAAACCGATTTTCTTGCCGTTCTGCTCGGCCGCTGGTTCCATATCCCAGTTGTCACAACGCTGCACGGCTTTTCCGTGCAGGGGGGGCGGTTTGCCGCCTACTACAAGCTCGATCAATGGGCGCTGCGGCACATGGATCATGTCATCGCTGTCAGCACCGACCTGCACCGCTGGTTACTCGAAGAGATGCGCCTGCCGCCGGCCCTGTGCTCGCAGATCGATAATGCCATTGATCTGGAGCAGTACAGGAGGCGACGCACGCAGGCGACAGCCAAGGAGGAATTAGGCTGGCGCTCGGATCGCCTGGTCATCGGTTCCATCGGCAGGCTAGCGCCGGAGAAGCGCTTTGACCTTCTGATTCGCAGCGCGGCACAGCTGCTGAAACGCGGTTGGCCGATAGACCTCGTTATCTGCGGGGAAGGGAATGAGAGACAGCAATTGGAGCATCTCATTGCAGATCTCGGTTGCGCACTGTCCGTACATCTTCTCGGCCATCGCGCTGACCCGCTGCACCTATATGAGGCGATGGATGTCTTTGCCCTGGCCAGTGAACGTGAGGGATTGCCCAATGTGCTGCTGGAAGCCGCTGCCATGGAGGTGCCGATCGTCGCTACCCAGGTAGGCGGCGTATCGCGCATCGTGCGAAACAACATTAATGGATTGTTGGTGCAAGCACACGCAACGGACGCTTTCACATCTGCGCTGGAGCGTCTCTTGAAGGACGTCGGGCTGCGCGCGCAGATGGGACAGGCGGGGCGCGGCATTATTGCGGACGAGTTCAGTTTTGCCATGCGCATGCGCAAAATTCGGAAGATTTATGACCGCGTTCTCGGCAGAGGAGAGTCGTCTTGCTGTTCACGATGACCGTGGATACCGAAGAAGAGTGGGACTGGGGAACGGGATGGCCGACTGCTGCATTATCCGTCAAGAACATCCGGCAACTGCCGCGTTTTCAGAGTCTGTGTATGCGCTACGGCGTGGCCACGACCTATTTCACCAACCTTGCCGTTCTCGAGGATGAAGAAAGTCGCGCCATCATCCTGCACCTGGCGCAGCAGCCGGGCGTGGAGATCGGCATGCACATTCACCCGTGGAATACGCCGCCGCTGGACGCTGCCGTCCCCGTAACGCCGCGCTCCACCTTTATCCGCAACCTGCCGCCAGAGCTAGTAGTCGCAAAATTGACCACGGTATATGATGCTTTTGCCAGGCATGGCCTCACGCCGACGAGCTTCCGGGGCGGCCGCTATTCCAGCGGCGGCCCGGCCCACACTTTCCTGAGAGACCAAAAATTCCTGGTCGACGCCTCGGTCGTGCCGTATACCAGCTGGCCTGACGACGGCGCTCCCGATTATCGCCGCCGCGGCCTGGAGCCGGTCCGTTTGCCGCCGCGCTTTGCGGAAGACTTGCCGCTCTGGGAAATTCCGCTCACTCTCGGCTTCACACGCGCGCCGTTCGCCTGGTGGGCGAAATGCTATGACTACGTCGCCCGCTCCTGGCTTCGCAAGCTGCATCTCATTGGCGTCGCCGAAAAGACCGGCCTGGTGCGCAAGGTCTGGTTGAACTTCGAGGACCCGCTCGGGCGCGGTATGCTGTCTTTCTTGCCGCGCCTGCGAACGCTTTCTCTGCCGTGCATTTGTTTCACGGTTCACAGTTCGTCTCTGGTTGCCGGCATGGGGCCGTACACGCGCACGCCGGCCGATGAGGAGCGCATCTTTGCGCAACTAGAAGAGGTATTTGCGACCGTGGCGCAGTGGCCCGATTTTCAGCCCGCCACTGTCACCGAAGTCGCAAAAAAGCTTGAGGAACATCATGCGCATACTCGGAATTAGTCCCCTCGACAGGGACGCCACCGCCTCCTTTCTAGAAGACGGTCAAGTCGTGTTCGCGTGCGCGGAGGAAAGATTGTCGCGCGTGAAACTGCAGGACGGCTTTCCTGCCAGGGCCGTGCGTCTCGGCTTCGAGCGCACGGGTTGGGATGCGAATTCCATCGACGGCGTGGCTTATGCGTTTTTCGACGGCGACGGCGAGGCGCGCCTCATCCGCGAAGCCCGGCAAAAAGACGCCGCGGCCCACGCCCACGACGCGACGCGCTCTTCTCTGGAGCGCCTGCGCGCCGTCTCCGCCGGGGGCTATACGCTGAACCGGAGCACCGCGATACCCGGCTTTGCTCGGGAAAGCGATGAATTCATGCCGCGCAAATCGTGGGCCAAAAGGATGGTCTTCCATCTCGCAGCCGCTTTCCCCTGGATCGATTGGAAAGCACACGCACATTATTTCGCACGCTGGATCGACGAAGCTGTCGCCGACCATCACAGGCGAACCCAGCAGTTGCACGCGGGCCTTGCGGAGTACGGGCTGGAGGGCAAGCTGCACCGCTTCAACCATCATGACACGCACGCCGCCAATGGCTTTTATGCCTCCGGCTTCGACGAGGCCTTGCTGGTCACGCTTGACGGCTACGGCTCCGGCAACTGCGGCGGCGTCTATATCGGCAATGGTGACGGCATCAAACCCTTGCACCGCTTTACCTTTCCCAATTCGCTCGGCCAGTTCTACGAGCACGTCACCAGCAGTCTCGGCTTCCGGGCCGGCCGCCACGAAGGCAAAATCGTCGGGCTGGCGGCCTACGGCGACCCTGAGGTGTTGCGCCAGGTCCTCAAGGACCGCTTCGTCTACCGCGACGGCGACATTCAAATCCGCGCCAGCATGAATCATCTCTTCACCCGTTGCCTGGCGCAGCGCTTTGCCAAGCGCGATGTCGCGGCCGCCTACCAGGCGGTGCTGGAAGATGTCGCCTGTGACATGGTCGCGTACTGGGTTCGCAAGACCGGCCTGAAGAATATTGCACTCTCAGGTGGTGTGCACGCCAATGTCAAGCTGAACCAGCGCCTGCGCGAGATCGCCACGGTCGAGCAGGTGTTCGTCTATCCCAACATGGGGGACGGCGGTTGCGGCACAGGCGCGGCCATGCTCATGTTCGAGCCCAGGATTCTTGCCCGGCGGCCGCTCGACAACGTATACTTCGGCCCCGATTTCACCGATAGCGAAGTCCTGACGGCCCTGAAACAGGAACGCCTTGCTTACGAACAGCCCGAAAACATCGAAGACGAAATAGCCCATCTGCTAACTCAGGATTGCATCGTCGGCCGTTTCCATGGCCGCATGGAGTATGGACCGCGGGCCCTGGGCAATCGCTCGATTCTCTACCCCGCGCGCGAGCCGGAGGTCAACCAGTGGTTGAATCATCAGCTGGGCCGAACCGAATTCATGCCCTTTGCTCCGGCTGCCCTGGCTAGTGAAGCCCAGCGCCTCTTCAAGAATCTGAGCGGCTGTGAAAAGACGGCCGACTTCATGACGATTACCTTCGACTGCACCGAGGAAATGCGCCGTCTCTGTCCCGCGGCCGTGCATGTTGACGGCACCGCCAGGCCGCAACTCGTCAGTGAGCGAAGCAATCCAGGATTCCACAAGATCCTGCGCGGCTACTTCGAGCGCACCGGTATCCCGGCCTTGATCAACACGAGCTTCAATATGCATGAGGAACCGATTGTCTGCTCCCCTGCCGATGCCGTCCGTGCCTTCCTGATCGGCAATATCGACTATCTGGCCATCGGCCCTTACCTGGTTCCGCACCCGCGCCTGAAGCAACTCAAACTGGAGCGGCTGAATCATGCCAGCACGGCTGCACGCCCGCCGGCACAGGCGGTTCATTCTTGACCGGCCGCCCACTTATCGCCGGCACGCCCATGCGCTGGAGCGGGAAAAAATTATTTCGGCATGTGTTGTGAGATAACGCTTATCTGTTACAATGTTCCCTCCGGAGCAGTGGGGGTCTAAGAATTCGCACCGCGTCCCGCTTCAGACCACATTGCATTGCGCTTCCCGTGAAGAGCCCTGGATTTCAAACCATGATCTTGAGAGATGCTGTTGCCGTCGTGTCACCGAAGTGTGAGGTGCGCGTTCATTGCGGGCGCGGCTGTCTGGACAGTGCGGCGCGCCTGGAAAGCTCACTGCACAATGGCTGGCCCGTACCTCTTAGCCGGCTGCCCGCCTGGATGTCCGTGCTGCAACGAAGCTTCCGGCATGTCCCTTATTGTCTGGAAGCCGTACAGGACGGAAGCACGTGCGGCTTCCTGGCTCTCGCTTACGTGCGCAGCCTGTTCTTTGGCCGCATGCTCGTAAGCTTGCCGTATGTTAATTACGGCGGCGTCGTGGCGGAAAACGACACGGTCGCCGAGCACCTGCTGGACACGGCCATCGCGCTCGCCGACGACTTGAAAGTGCGTTATCTCGAGCTCCGACACGAACAGTGTCTGAACCACTCCGGCCTAACGCACAGCCGCACCGACAAGGTGCATATGCGCCTGGCCTTGCCGCGAGGGAGCGAGGAATTGTGGGATAGCCTGCCCGGCAAGGTGCGCAATCAGGTGCGCAAGGCGCAGAAAAGCGGACTCAGCGTTGCCTGGGCGGGGCGCGAATTACTGCCGGAGTTTTATCGCGTCTTTAGCCAGAACATGCGCGATCTTGGCACGCCAGTCTACGGCCGGCGGCTGTTTCGCGCTATCCTGGAGCACTTCCCCGAGCGGGCGGAATTTTGCGTCGTTCGCGCCGCGGCGCAGCCCGTGGCGGCGGCCCTGCTTCTGCACGGCTGGGGCGTCACCGAAGTGCCGAGCGCCAGCTCTTTGCGCAGTCATAATCACACCTGCGCCAACATGCTGCTCTACTGGGAATTGCTGAACCGTGCCATTCAGCGCAAGCAGCAGAGTTTTGACTTTGGCCGTTCCACCCGGGACAGCAATACCTACCGTTTCAAAAAGCAATGGGGCGCCAAGGCCTTCCCGGCCGAATGGCAGTATTACCTGCGCAGCGGCGCCGTGGATGATCTGCGCACGGGAAACCCTCGCTATCAGCGCCTGGTCAAGATGTGGCGGCGCCTGCCCCTCGGCCTCACGCAACTGCTGGGCCCGCGCATCGTGCGCGGCATCCCCTAGTGATTCGTCAACCGTCGAAATGAGGGATGGTCCAAATCGTTTAACCCGGAGCCAGCGGCGACGGCGGTCCGTGGACTGTTATCGCCGTCGCCGCTGGCACCGGTTTAAACGACTCATCAATCAACGATTGACAAAGCGGCTGCTCGCCCAGAATTTTCCAGCCGATTGTTCGCGAGGGACCCCATGTATCAGGTGTTCGTCTGGCGCGTCCTGCAACCCTTTCCCCTGCTCTGGCTGTTCCTTGGGCTGGCCCTGCTCAACCTGTGGCGTAAGCGAACGGAGTCGCGCCGGCGCTTGCTCCTCGTGACGTTTCCCTTCGTGGTGCTGACCATCATTTCACTTCCGGCCGTGGGCGATCTTGCCGTCGGTTCGCTCGAGCGCCAGTATCCTCCCCTCCTGTGCAGGCCGGATGGCGTTCAGGCTATCGTTGTGCTGTCCAGCTATATGTACCCACCCAGCACGCCCGGCGCGGCGGCCGAATTCGATGAGAGTACCTGCAATCGCTGTTGCAAAGCCGCGGACATGTATCGCCAGGGAAATTCATGTCCGATTGTGGTAAGCGGCACGAGCGCCGATCCCAACGGCGCCGACTACGGCGCGGCCATGCGCAATTTTTTGGTGCAGCTAGGCGTCCGCACCGACGATGTCATTGTGGAAGGGCATTCGCTCACGACTTATGAGAATGCCGTGGAATCCGGCAAGCTTCTGCAAGCACGGCAGCTTTCGCGCATTCTCCTGGTCACGGACGCGACCCATCTGAAGCGTGCGGCCGGCTGTTTCCGCAAACAAGGCCTGGAAGTGATTCCCTGCGGGGTCATGTATCGCCGCCACGATACCGAGTTCGAGTTCAGCAAGCTAATCCCGCAACCGGGTGTCGCCGACCGCTGTCAGCGCATCTGCCACGAATGGCTTGGCCTGGCGTGGTATTGGTGGCGCGGTAGGATCTGATTGCCGCAGAATTGCCGGCACCAGAAAGTAATATGATTTCTCTCCGGACAAACTCCGTGAACGGCGCAGGCGTGGCGGCAGCGCACGCCCCGCGCGGCAACGAGCCGGGCCATGTCATTTTGAGTTTTGACGTCGAAGAGCACCACCGCATTGAGGCGGCGGCCGGCGTCGCCGTGGCCTCCCGCCAGCGCGCACGCTATCGGCAACGCCTGGGACCGGCGACTTACTGGCTGCTCGAGCAACTGGCCGAACATAACCACAGGGCGACTTTCTTCGTGGTCGCCAAAATCGCGGAACACAACCCGGGGATCATTCGCGCCATCCATAAGGCCGGCCATGAAGTGGCCAGTCATGGCTGGGACCATCAGCGCGTGCATAACTTTACGCCAGCGACTTTTCGAGAAGACGTGCGGCAGAGCAAGGAGAAGCTCGAGCAAGTCACCAGCGCGGCCGTGGTCGGCTACCGCGCGCCGACCTTCAGCATCATGCGGCAGACAGCCTGGGCCATCGATGTCCTGGCGGAGCTGGGGATGCATTATGATTCGTCGATTTACCCGGTTCGCCACGATCTTTATGGGGTGCCGCAGGCGCCGCGCACGCCGTTTCGGGTACGGGGACCAACCCATACCATTCTGGAAATCCCCCCCGCAACTTTGCACATTTCCGGACTGACCCTACCGGTCGGCGGCGGCGGTTATTTTCGCTTGTTGCCGCTGGCAATTCTGGAGCACGCCTTGCGGCACGCTCCCGCTGTGAATCATCCGAGCATCAGCATGCTCTACTTTCATCCCTGGGAATTCGATCCGCAGCAGGCACGTCTGCCCATGAAGCCCCTGGGTCGCTTCCGCACCTACTTCGGCATTCACTGGAGCAGGCCGCGCCTGACGGAACTGCTGTCGCGCAGCGCGCGCTATGATTTCATTCGCGCGTGCGATGCCGTCGCTTTGCTGGATCGGCGGCCATTGCCTGAATTCGACCTCGTCCTGGATAGGTCCCATTGGCAAGGAACCTCGTCCCCATGAGAGATGGCCCGGCAACTCCGTCTTTGACCGCCGAGCTGGCAGCGCGGATCGAAGGGCGCACAGCGCGCGTGT
>DASZFN010000934.1:0-4239 GCA_035939715.1 Gemmataceae bacterium
CTGGCCTCCGCCGCCAGCATCATGCTCTTGCGGTGGTTGCCTGCGGCGTTGGCATCGGTGCCGGGAACGGCATTGGTGTACTTGGTCGCCAGCACGATCCGGTCGCGATGGCCGGTCATGAACTCGCTGAGCAGCGTTTCGCTGGTGCCGTTGGTGTAGACGTTCGCGGTGTCAATGAAGTTGCCGCCCGCTTCCAGAAAGGCGTCGTAGACTTTGCGGCTCTCCTCTTTCGACGAGCCCCAGCCCCAATCCTCGCCGAAGGTCATCGTTCCCAGGCACAGTTCCGAAACGCGAAGTCCGCTCTTGCCCAGCAGTCGGTAGCGCATGATGCTCTCCCGTTGAAGATGCTAACTAACCGGTTAGTGTCATCGTATGTCCTGGCTAACCGGTTAGTCAAGTGGTAGAATGGAAAAAAGAAAGGACCGGCCCATGCGCAATGCGGCAGCGACGAAAGAGCGGATCCTGGCGGCGGCCCTGGCGGAGTTCTCCGCGCACGGCATCGCCGGCGCGCGCGTCGATCGGATCGCCCAGGCCGCCCGCTGCAACAAGAACCTGATCTACATCTACTTCGAGGACAAGGAGACCCTTTTCACGACCGTCCTGCAAAAGCACCTGGTGCGGATCCACGAAGAGCAGCCTTTCACCCCGGACGACCTGCCGGGTTACGCGGCGAAGGTGTTCGACTGGGCGCGGGCGAACCCCGCCCTGATGCGGCTCTTGGCCTGGTCCGCTCTGGAGCAGCGGGCGAAGGGCCACGCCGAGCGCGGCGCGGCCCTCGGCGCGAAGGTGGCGGCGCTGACCGAGGCGCAAAACGCCGGCCGGGTAGGGACGGCCTTCCCCCCGGACTTTCTCCTCATCGCGGTCATGAGCCTGGCCACAGCCTGGTCGGTAGCGAGCCCGTTCCGACCGTCGGCAAATCCGAGAGCGGCCGAGCGGCCGGCCGCGCTGCGGCAGGGCCTCATCGAAGCCGTCCGACTGCTCGCGAGCGCGGGTAAAGGGACACGAACACAGGGGAGAAACAAGGTGCGGAAAGCCATTGTAACAGGGCACGCACGCGTCCCGGTACCAGCATTCGCTTGAGGAAGACGTGTCAAGGAGTACAGCGTATGCCCTGTTTGGGAATGGCCGCGGGTTTTTGGGGCGTGATGGGATGCCTTCTCTCGATGGGCCATCCAACCGTTTCGAACGTCGCGGATCATACGGACGCGGAGGTGCCGGCACTTTTCGCCCGGGGGAACCTCATTGCCTGGTGTATCGTCCCCTTTGATGCCAGGAGACGCGGTCCGGAGGAACGGGTCGCCATGCTCAAGAGGTTGAAGTTTGAGCGCTATGCGTATGATTGGCGAGCGGAACATTTACCGAGCTTTGAGCGCGAATTGCAATTGCTCCAGGCCGACGGCATCAAATTGCAGGCGGTTTGGTTCCCCGCGCAACTGGACGCGGACGCCAAAAAGATTCTGGGCCTGCTCCGCAAGTACCGGGTCAAGACTCAGCTATGGGTAACGATGGCCGATCCAGAGCCTGGATCCAAAAAACAGGCGGACAAGGTCGCGGCGGCGGTCAAGATTCTGAAACCGATTGCTCAGGAGGCGGCGAAGATCGATTGCTCCTTGGGGCTTTACAATCACGGCAACTGGTTCGGCGAACCGGAGAATCAGCTAGCCATCCTCGAAGCTCTCAAGCTGCCCAATGTCGGACTGGTCTACAACCTCCACCACGGCCACGAACATCTCGAGCGCTTTCCGGATTTGCTCCGCAAGATGTTGCCGCATCTCTATGCGCTTAACCTGAACGGCATGGTTCCCAAAGGCGATCAGCAGGGATTGCAGATCCTGCCCCTGGGAACGGATGATCTTGACTTGATTATCTTGCGGACAATTCGGGACTCCGGCTACCGTGGTCCGCTCGGCATCCTGGGACATACCCAGGACGACGTGGAGGAGCGCTTGCGTGACAATCTGGATGGACTCAACTGGCTCGTCGCGAACTTGACCGGCGCTCACCCCGGACCTCGGCCAAAGCCACGAACGCTGGTGCCGCCCTTGCCGCCCTCGCGGACCGTACCGCCCTTTAGCGCTCATCTGGTCGAAAAAATCGTCGCGGAGGCGAAGGCGCACGGCGACGTTCAGCGCGGCGCATTTTTGTTCTGCGCTCCCACCTCGGCCTGTCTTTCCTGTCACAAGGTTGACGGCGCGGGTGGTATGATCGGGCCGGATTTGTCGAACCTCGGTAAGACCGCGAAACCAGCGGAGATTGTGGAATCGTTGCTCTGGCCGAAACGCCAGGTCAAGCGGGACTACTTCGCCGTCCAGGTGTTCACACGGGATGGCCGCTCGATTCAGGGTTATCTGCGCGGCGAAACCGACAAGGAATTAACGCTGGCTGAGCCGGGCTCCAATAAACAGCATCGCATCGCCAAGAGCATCATCGAGGAGCGCCGCGATGTCGGCACCCTGATGCCCGAGAACGTGGCGGCGGCTCTGACGGCTTCCGAGCGCAACGACCTGATACGCTTCTTGATGGAACTGGGCAATGCCCGCGGAGTCTCTGGCATCTTCCATGTCGAGCGGGCGCCGCTTCGGCCCAGCGACTGGCGCCACTGGCAGCATCCGGTGAACCGCGAGCGGATCTACGATTTCTACGCCAAAGAGGCGGAGCATTTCCAGCATCTGCAATATGTTCCGCACCTCCTGCCGGAGTTCCCCGGCCTGGATGGCGGCAAGGAAGGGCACTGGGGCAACCAGAAGGAGGAAACCTGGGCCGACGAGCGCTGGAGCCGGCTGGACCTCGGCCCGGTGATGTGCGGCGTATTTCGCGGCGCCGGCGTGACCGTGCCGAAGAGCGTCTGCGTGCAGCTGGGTGAGCGTGGGGAGTTCGCCACCTGCTTCAATCCGCAAACGCTCTGCTACGAGGCCTTCTGGCAGGGCGGCTTCGTCCGCGTTTCGGCGGTCCGGCATGGTTTCATGGACGGCCTGCGCATGAATGGGACCGCCTTGCCCCGGCCTGAGGGCAGCAAGCCCAGGCAGCCCTTCGTATATCACGGCTATTACCGCCATGGCAAACGGGTGGTCTTTTCCTACCGCCTGGGTGAAGTGGAAATGCTGGACTCGCCGTGGGTCGACGACAAGGGCAAGTTCACCCGCGTCGTGGCTCCCGCTCTTAAGCATCCGCTCGTTTATCTCGCGCGTGGCGGTCCGTCGCAGTGGCCCCAGGTTATCCGAACGCAAGGAAAACGCGGCCAGGGCACGCCTTACGCCGTCGATGAGATCACCTTGCCCTTCAAGAACCCCTGGAACAGTCTGCTCTTCATCGGCGGTCATGCCTTCCTGCCGAACGGCAGTGGCGTACTCTGCACGATGCAAGGGGAGGTGTGGCGTGTGGACGGGCTGGACGATTCGCTGGCGCAGCTCTCCTGGAGGCGCATTGCCACGGGTCTGCACCAGGCGCTCGGCGTGGTCGTGGCCGGCACTTCCATCTATATTCTTGGCCGGGACCAGATCACGCGCCTTGTTGACTTGAACGGAGACGGCGAGACCGATTTCTACGAATGCATCAGCAATGCCTACACGACTTCGGCAGCCGGGCACGATTTCATCTGCGGCCTGGAATGTGACGCCGCAGGCAACTTCTATACGGCATCGGGCAACCAGGGCATCTTGCGTATTTCCCCGGGGAGCCGAAAGGTCGAGGTGCTTGCCACCGGGATTCGCAATCCGGACGGTGTCGCGTTGCTGCCGGATGGCGGGCTGACCTTCCCCTTCTCGGAAGGCGAGTGGACGCCGGCCTCCGCCGTTGGGCTGGTGCCCGGAAACTCCGGCCCAGCGCCGCTCTTTTTCGGCTACGGCGGACCGCGCGACGGCAAACCACCCGCGTTGCCCCTGGCCTACTTGCCGCGCGGGCTCGACAACTCCAGCGGCGGTCAGGTCGTGGTGCCGGATGACCGTTGGGGACCTCTTAAGGGCCGGTTGATTCACTTCTCGTATGGAGCGGGATCGCATTTCCTGGTTCTGCGCGACGAGGTCGAGGGACAGGCGCAGGGCGCGATCATCCCCCTCGCGGGCGAGTTTCTCTCCGGTGCCCATCGCGGCCGCTTCAACCCCAAGGACGGTCAGCTCTACGTATCCGGCATGGGGGGCTGGGGCACGTACACTCCCGATGACGGCTGTTTCCAGCGCGTTCGCTACACCGGCGACCCTGTTCAACTCCCCAGCGGATTCCATGTCCACCAGAATGGCATTC
>DASZFN010000935.1:0-4140 GCA_035939715.1 Gemmataceae bacterium
GGGCAGTCGCTGCGCAGGCACTTGGGAATGTGCGACCTAAGCCCAAAGACGCAATTCCTGCACTCATCAAGGCATTGAAAGACCCCGTCCCAAACGTTCGTGGGTCGGCGGCCTGCGGTCTCTGCGGCATGGGCCGAGCCGCTCACCCGGCAGTGCCCTCACTTGCCGCTGCGCTTCGGGACAAAGACGATGAAGTCCGCCGATTGGCTGCTCTTGCCTTGCGTTCACTCGGACGGGCGGCCAAGCCTGCACTTCCGGCTTTGATATTGGCGCTCAAGGATGAAAAGGACTCTGTGCGCGAGTTCGCTGCCCAAGCGCTGTGGAAATTCGGTCCGGATGCCAAGGAGGCAGTTCCGGCACTGATTGAAGGCCTTCGCAACAAGAAGGATGGTTATGCTCGTTGGGCCTTTGCGCATGCCCTTGGTGAAATTGGCCCAGGGGCAAAGGAAGCGGTACCCGCTCTGGCTGAGACACTCAAGGAGAAAGACGACTTGCTCCGTCCATGGGCCGCATCCGCGCTTGGTGAAATCGGTCCGGAGGCAAGTGCAGCGGTGCCGGCCCTTATCGCTGCAGCAAAGGACAGGAGCAATGGCAATGGGGGACGGGAAAATGCCATGTCGGCCCTGGGCAAAATTGGCCCGAGCGCACAGGCTGGTGTACCAATGTTGGAGCAAGCTCTTGGTGTACGTCAACCCATCGTTTTCCCCATGACTGCCGCCTACGCGCTAGGTGGAATCGGACCTGGTGCAAAAGCCGCGATTCCCAAGCTAATGGGTCTGATCAGGGATCGCGAAACTGATGAACAGGTTCGCAAAGGCGTTGCCGAGGCCGTGATGAAAATTGATCCCGACCTCGCGGCAAAAGAGAGTGTGCAGTTTGTCTATCTGCCCTTGCGAATGGCAAAACAACTCGCCATCAAGCTTGAACCAAACCCGATTACCGAGCAGCAAAGGAGCCGCATCAAGAGCTTGATTGCCAAACTCCTAGAAATTAGAGACCAGGATTTCGGATTTGCCATGATGAACGGTGAGGCCTTTGCGCCCTTGCCCGATCGGGTCCAATTCCACGGCGGACTGCTGACCAACGATCGTTTGCAAACCTCGGACAGTCTGCGAAGTCTGATTGAGATAGGTCCAGATGCGCTGCCTTATTTGCTGGATGCACTCGACGACAAAACTCCAACCCGATTGAAAATCAACCTCGTCGGCATGGTGAGCCTGGGATCCGAAATGAATGGCAACCCTCTGAATTCGAGGGAAAAAAGAATCTTGTCGAAGCGAGTTTCGGAGGAGGAGGATGATCGTGACCTAAGCGATCCCTACTCCGTGAAAGTGGGCGACGTGTGCTTTGTCGCCATTGGCCAAATTGTCGGCAGAAAATATTGGGCGGTTCGCTATCAACCAACCCTCTTCCTCACCATCAACAGTCCGGTCGAGTCACAAGCCCTGCGCGAAAAGGTGCGCGCCCTGTGGTCGGGCAAGGACGCGCGAAAGAACCTCTTCGATTCGTTGCTGCTGGACTATGCAACGGAACCGGTCTTCAATGGCCAGCGGTTAGATAATGGAACCGAGCCGAGTGCTTTCCAGGTTCATGCCACCATGCGTTTGCTGTACTACTTTCCCAAGGAGACCGCGCCCGCAATTGCTGCTCGATTACGAGCTCTTGATGTTCGACAAACCGACGATGACGAGAAACGGGATGCCAGGAACGGCGTTGACACAACAGCCTTTATCAAGGCGGTTTCCTGGTGCAAGGCCCCCGAAATCCAGGCGTCGCTCGCGGACATTGCCAAACGGACAAATGATCCGGAAATCAAGGCGGCTTTGACGCAGAAAGAACGTCGCTAAATCACGGTGGCAGTGAAGCACTAAGCGATGGACAGGTATCATGCCCAAACGATTGAAATGCCTGCGGATTTCGCTTTCGGTTCTCTCCTTGATGATTCTTGGTTGGATCGTTATTCCCGGTCGATCTTCGATCAAAATCGACAAGTCTACTCATGAGCAAATCAAGATGGGGTTGTCTGAGCGGCAGGTCGTGGAAATTCTGGGCGGTCCGGCCGGTGACTACACGAGTACGGGATCATGGGCTGCGGTGGCCGGTGGTCGATCACCTCGCTCCACCGAGGTCGAAAAGCAGTGGATCAGCGACGAAGGTTCCATCCGCATCATTTTCGGCCCGGACGGTAGCGTGGCCGATAAGCGGTTTGCCGTGGTTGGGATATCTAGCCCTTCCTTTTTTGGTCGTGTGCGTCGCTGGATAGAGCGCCTCTTCAACTTGTAGCCGTGCAGGATCTTGCAGCATTGTAACCCGCAGCGCCAGCAAGGGCCTTTGCTGGCTAGCCCCTTGCTGGCGCTGCGGGTACAATGCTGCCGAATCAGGCACGCCGAATCGTGTGTCCCAGTTGCGAAAGGGCGCGGAGCAAGTAATATGTATGTCGCCCATGAAACGTAGCGTACCCCACGCTTCGCCAGTGCTCTTTTAACATGATTTCGGCGGCGTTGATGGAGCAAATGCAGCCACAATCTTGTGAAAGCCTCGCAACGGCCAGGGCGGCACGCATTGCTATTGTCAGCACCCCCCGCACCGGCAATACCTGGGTGCGGCACCTGCTGGCCAAGCTTTACGGCACCTCATACCTCGCCGTGCACAGCCCGGGCGAGCTGGACTGGGCGACGCTGCCTCAGGGCCTCATATTGCAAATGCATTGGCCGCCCACGCCTACCTTCGTCGCATTGCTCGAACGCCACGGCTTTCAGACCATCACCCTGGCCCGTCATCCGCTTGATACGCTGATCTCGATCCTCCACTTCGCGATGCACGATGCGTCCACAGCCTGCTGGCTCCAGGGCGACCAGGGCAATGAAGACGGCATTTTCGCAGCCATGCCGTGCAGCAGCGCCTTCCTGGACTACGCCACCGGCCCCCGGGCAGCCGTGCTGTTGGCGATCAGTCACGATTGGTGGTCGCAGCCCGGCTGCCGGCGGCTCCGCTATGAGGCCATGATTCAAGATCCCTGCCGGGCCTTTGGCGAGCTGGTGCAAGCGCTCGGTATGCCGACCCAATGTTCGGTGGCTGACGCCGTCGCCGCCAATACGTTATCGAAATTGCGCGAGCAGACGCAGGCCGATCATCATTTCTGGCGCGGCCAACTGGAGCAGTGGAAAATGCTGTTGCCGGTCAACGAGGCGCAGCGCCTGGCCGGCGCGCACGAAGGCTGCTTGGCCGCGCTTGGCTACTGCTGCGATCCCAACCCGATGCTCACGGTGCCGCAAGCCGATGCCAACTGGATACGGCTGAATCGGGAGGAGTTAGCCGACCGCATGCGCCGGCTCAAGGCCGCAGAGCTTTCCAGCCACAGTCTGCGCGGCGAATTGGCAGACGCCCGAATCAGGCTGGAAGCAGAAAAAAGACTACGCCTGGAGGTGACCACCGAACTGGCCGCGGAGAGGCGCAGACTGCTCGATGCGCTGGCGGCCCTGGACGTCGAACGCCGCGAACTGCAGGAGACCCGCGCGGTTCTTGAAAGCGCGCGGGCGCGCCTGCAGACATTGCGCCGCTTGTCAGAACGCTTTCCGCGACTGTCCGCGGCCGTCAAGAAGATCATCCGTTACGATGACGCCAATCACCAGTCGTGACCCGCCCGATTTTTGGCTGCCATAACGCGGCACAACCGACCGATCCCCGGTCATGGCCTATAGTTGAGTGACAGGCCGCCAAAGAAGGTGTGGTCGTCTCACGATTTCCCGGCGCGATCCGCCAAGGAATATTCACGGCCAAACTCGCAGGAAAATCCCATGTCCATTTTTGGTGCTGGCTACTTTGACCGCTTGCCCGGGAGTTCCCCGCGCCGCAGGGTGTGGTCTCAGGTCCTGGTAATGCTCGTCCTGATCGCCATCTTCTGGCCGACCGGCCGGGATTCGCTGGCCTTTCTTCTGTGGGACATCTGGCAACCGGAGGACCGGACGCCGCTGGAACTGCCGGCCGAGCTGGTGGTCGCGAAAGTGCCGCCGGCTGTGGACTGGTATCCAGATGAAGACCGGCGCGCGATCTATCTCGCTTCGGGCGCGGACCCGATGGGCTTTGCGGATCCCAAAGAAATGCAGCGGCTCGACCCGCCCTGGAAGGAGCCCAGGCCAG
>DASZFN010000936.1:0-2478 GCA_035939715.1 Gemmataceae bacterium
TAGCCGTCCTTCTGCAGGTCAAGAATCTTTCCCTGCACCGCGTCATATTTCTCATCCGGTCTCACATGCAGGATGATGCGTTTCTCTTCCTTGCCGCCTTTCTCGCCGGGGACCATCCTCACCTCGGAGCGGATCACGTGCGGCTGCTTGTCGGTTTTGCCGTCCTCGAGCCAGAGCACCTTGGGCTGCCCGGCGGTAATGGTAAAGGTCTTCTTGCCTTCGAGCGTGGCCAGGTGGGCCATGGCCTTGTGGTGGCGCTGCATGGCTTCCTCGAAGACTTTGCGCTTGGCTTCCGCGTCTCTGGCGAATGCTGCCACCTGTTCCTTGGCCGCCGCGATTTCCTCAGCGCTCGCCTTTTTTGTGTCGTCCTGTTCGCTGCGCAGCTTTTGCTCGAGCGCGCGCAGCTCCTGCTTCAGCTTGGCGATCTCCTGTTCGGTTTCGCTCCGGGGCGACTGGGCCTGGACGGGCAACAGCAGCACGCCGAGGCCGAGAATCGCCAGAAAGCCGGCCCAGGAAAGGGAGCGGGGCGTTTTCCCCTGCATGATCATGGTCAATCTCCTCCGCAAATGACGGACTTGCCCGATGCCGCTTGCCGCTGCGGGCAGCGGACACTGGGACTGGGATACAAAAGCCACCGTTTGTAAAAGCGCGGTGGCGTAGGCCCGGTCGGCGCCGGCCAGGGTCCACACCACCCACGCATCACAGCAATGTTCTTCCGCCTCATGCAGCTCATGGCGCGCCCACCACACCACGGGGTGCCACCAGAACAGCCCGACCACCAGCATCTCGACAAAACGCAGCCAGTGATCGCCCCGCCGATAGTGGGCCAGCTCGTGGACCAGCAGCGTAGCGCGCTGCTCGCGGTCGAGGTGGTCGAGCAGTTTCTTCGGAAACAGCAGCCGCGGCTTGCCCCCCATCGACCAGAGCATCGGCGACACCGCTCCGGGCAGCAGCCAGACGCCGGGGCACTCCTTCAAGCCCATGCGCGCCGCCAGCGTCCGTGCCTGCTCTTGCAAAGAGGCGGGGGCCCGCCTGGCAAAACGCAGCAGGCGTTGAAAGCGATAGCTATTGTGGACGGTGCAACCGAACCACAGCAGCGAGACGCCCAGCCAGATCGGCACGCCGACCTCGCCCATCCAGGGAAGAACCCAGGCATGGACCAGCTCTGCGAGATTGCCGGGCAGGCCTGCTGTCACCGGTTGGCGAGTCGGCGCGGCTTCATCGCCGCCCAGCACCCAAACATATTGCAGGACGCTTGTTGGTCCGGCCGGCTCCGCCTGCCCATCTTTGAGCGCGAAAGACGCATCGGGCGGCGCGCTCTCTGGTGCCGGGCTTCCTGCCTGACCGGCTCTGAGAGGCAATGGGATCGACTCTAGGGACAACCAGGAAAAGGATACCGGCACCAGCGGCGGTGTCAGGAGCTTGAGCAGCACGAGCAGCCACAAACCATGAACCACTGCCGGGCGGCGGCAGACGCGGGCAATGGCCGCCACGAAGACCGCGAGCACCGTGGCCAGCACGGAGTTGCTCAACACGATTTCGAGAAAGGTCTGCATTGCGTTGCGATCCCGGTTTTCGCTCCAACGTGAGCCAGTTTCGTTTAGCCGCGCTCTTTCTTTCCTTTGCCGCGCGTGTCCAGGCGGTCAACCAGTTCCAGGAGCTCGCGTAGTTCCGCGGGCTTCAGGTGCTTGGCGCGGACCAGGTTGGTCAACAATGGCTGCAGGGAGCCGCCGCACATCTTGTCGACCAGCGTCTCCAGTTGCTGGCCGAGGACGGCATCGCGATCGATGGCGGCCCGAAAGACATAGACGCCGCCACTGCGACTGCGCAACACGTAGCCCTTGGTTTCCAGGCGCTCGAGCAGCTTGTGCACCGTCGCATACTCCGACGGTCCGCCGCGGGGATAGAGCACCTCGGTCAGGCGGCGCACCGTCGCCGGCCCTTTGTCCCAAAGGAGCTGCAACACCGCCCATTCCGCGTCCGTTACATTGGGGAGCATCCGAGTCATGGCGTCCTCGTAATAGACAACCTGTCTAGAGGCAAGTATATAGACGACCTGTCTAGTGAGTCAAGCGGAAAAACAGAGGGTGTTCAGAATTTTCCTGGAGCCGTTGCTTGATCGGGCCATGCATTTCTGGGTGCATCCCCATTTTCTTGCAATCAGCCTCCCCCGCCCGTATAGTTGCATCCGAGCTCGTTTGCGTCGCGCCCGACGCCGGAAGTGGAAGACAGAGGTCAGTCCCGGATTGGAGTGCGATGGATTGTCATGGCCAAGTTGAAGCTACGACGGATCGACTGCGCAGCCGCGGATACGGGCCTGGCCCAGCTCCGGGCGCAACTCAGCCCGCCAGGCGACCTGGTGACGCCGCGCGGCAGAGAACTTACGGAAGCGGTGTTCGGCGAAGCGTTGCCTCCAGTGCGCGTGGTTGAGCGCATTTGCAACGACGTCCGCAGCCGCGGGTTGCCGGCGGTACTTCA
>DASZFN010000937.1:0-2003 GCA_035939715.1 Gemmataceae bacterium
GGCGGCAGCCGACGGCCGGCAATTGCGCTTTCATCAGTGCGCCGGGCTGCGGCTCTTGCTCGAAGTATTGAGCAAGGCGGCGGGCGGCAGCCCCGGGGAGCAGAACAGTTCGCGCCCCTGGCTGCAGACCGAACAAGATCAGAATGCTGTCGCGGACATCATGGCCGGCTGGAAGACGCGTTTGGATGCGGCTTTTGGGCCGACCGCCTGGCGCGATGTCGATCGCGGGGCGCCTCTCAGCGCCGAGCAAGATGCCTTGCTCCTGGAATTGATGGCTCAGATCCCGGTAATCAAGGCTGCGGACGCCTCTACCTCCCTGCATGCGCCGCTGCGCAAGGCGCTTCTTGCCGAACTTGGCCGGCGCGATCCTTCGCTGGCATACCGTGTGGCCGCCCATTTGTGGGCGCGCGACCTGGCCCGGCTGCGCATGATCTCCGCATCACTCGCCCAGGCGGCGGAGCGCTGGATGCAAGGCAAGGAATGGGCCTGCTTCGCCAGCATGCCCGCCACGCAGACGCCTGAAGGGAAGTGGCGCGCCGAAGCCCTTTATGTGCCCGCGGCCGGCGTGCGCTCGCTGCTGTTGCTGTTGCGCGATCAACTGGTTGTCATGCCGGTGGACTACCCCGGATTAAGAATCGAGCCGCTCGCTACGCTCGGCCTGCGCGGCGCCGGCTTGTGCCGGATCATTCTGGACAATGTGCAGTTGCCCGCGAGCCGTCTTACCGCGGATGCCGACCGGCTCCATCGCGCCTGGCAAGTGCTCAGCGCGGCAGACCTGACCTCGATTGCTGCCGGCATGGCGGATCAGCTTTGCCGGCGGGCCATCGACCATGCGACGAGCCGGGTGCAGTTTCCAGGCCTGTTTCACGATGAGGAAGCTCGCGACGCCATCGGCAAGTTCGGCGCCGTCAAGAAGATGGCCGCCCAAATGGGCGTCCGCCGCTACCTGATTGAAACGCTCGATCATACCCTGTCGCCCATGAACTTTTCCGCCGTTTCCGTGGAGCGCGCCAGCCTGGTAAAGGCGCTTGCCGCGGAGGCGCTGGGAACATCGCCGGGAAGCTTGACCTATAACGCAGGGCAGATCTTCGGCGGCACCGGCTATTCCGAAGATGACATCCTGAGCAAGTTTTACCGGGACGCCGCGGCCTGGCGCTACCTGGGCGTGCCGAACGTCGATCTTTACCACCGCCATGGCGAACAACTGCTGAGGCACTGGCACGCGGACGGACGCAAGCTCGCCGCCGTGGATGAGGAAGCGCAGCTCTTTGAGGAGGTGACCCAGCGCAAGGCGCTGCAACCGGAGCTGGACGGCGTGCGCGTGCTTCGGTCCGGGCTGCGTGCCCTGGTCAACGAATGGCAGAAAGCGAACAAAGAGCGGGCGGCGCTCAAGACCGAAACGAACGGCGATCTTGGTATTGCCGGGGCCGAGGCCGAATTCACTGAATTGCTGGCTCGTCAGGATGCACATTTGCTGGCCGCAAAGGCTTTGCTCCTGCGAACGCATGCCCGCCTGGAACAGGGTGCGGATTCGGAATTGGAGCTCGCTCTACTGCACCTCTGGTCCCTGGAGGTGGGCGAAGGACTGGCGCAATTTCAGGCGACGGTACGGCGACAATGGGAGTTCGCCCAGCCGCACGCGGCTCGTCCCCTTGTCGATCCGGCAACAGCAGCTCCCGTCCATACCTATGCAGAATACCTGGCCGCGGAATGCTCTTATGATTCGGGTGATTTTCTTATCAAGCCCGTCGACTTCAGCAAGCCGCGCTTTGTGCCGGAGATGATCGCGTCCGATCCTGTTCTGGCGGCGCGGAACCAGGAGATACGCGACCTGTTCGCGTTGCAGTTTGGTCCGCCGCGCCAGGGGCTGCCTTACGAGCGTTACATTGAAAGACGCCACCGTCCGGATGCTGCGGATCTCGATTTCTGCCGGCAGCACGGCTTCTTCCGGATGCCCATCCCGCGCGTTCTCGGCGGGGAAGAAAGGCAGAAAGTAGACTATT
>DASZFN010000938.1:0-3045 GCA_035939715.1 Gemmataceae bacterium
GCGACCTTGGCGGATGACCTGGAACGCTATCTAAACGGCGAACCGGTCCGCGCCCGGCCGGTGACGAGCGGGGAGCGCCTCTGGCGTTGGTGCCGCCGCAAGCCGTTGGTCGCCGGCCTGGCCGCCGCCCTGTTGCTGACACTGCTGGGCGGTTTCGGCCTGGTAACCTGGCAGTGGCTGCGCGCCCAGCAGCATGCCCGGCGGGCCGAAGAAAGTCTCGTGGAAGCCGAAGACAGCCTTCAGCTGGCCCACCAGGTCGTGAACAATTTTTACACGCGCGTGAGCGAAGACAAGCTCCGCGAGGTGCCCGGCATGCACCAGGTACGTGAAGAGCTTCTCGAAGCCGCGCTCGCTTACTACGAGAAATTCATTCAAAAGCGCGGCCAGGATCCAGCCCTGCAAGCGGAGATGGCCGAGACGTACTATCGGATTGGCGCCATTACCGGTGAAATCGGTCCCAACGCCGCAGCGCTCCAGGCCTACCAGCAAGCGCTCCTCCTTTATGAGAAACTGCTGGAGAACCGTCCCGGCGATGCGCGGCTGGAAACAGCTTTAGCCGAAACCCACCGGCGCATCGGCATTCTGCAAGGCGGCGCCGGCCAGTGGCAGGAGGCGCTCGCTTCGTATCAACGGGCCGGCGACCATTTCGCCCGCGTGCACCAGGCTCATCCGAAAGATACCGGCGCCCGTTACGGCCTGGCGGCCATCGACAACAACCTGGGTAACCTCTATCGCGGCAAAGGTCAAACCCGGGAGGCCCTGGCAAGTTTCGAGAAGGCGCGCGACATCTATCAGGACCTGGTCCGCATCGAGCCCGGCTCGCGGCAATTTCGCGGCGCGCTGAGCGCCACCTATAGCAATCTTGCCATGACCAGCGCCGCCCTC
The DNA here is from genome assembly GCA_035939715.1 of Gemmataceae bacterium. Classification (GTDB taxonomy): domain Bacteria; phylum Planctomycetota; class Planctomycetia; order Gemmatales; family Gemmataceae; genus DASZFN01. Next base: position 886 of record DASZFN010000938.1, read on the forward strand.
GGCCGGCGCGCCGAGGCCATTAAGATATATCGCCAGGCCGCCGGGCTTCTGGAGAAGCTGGTCGAAGACGCCCCCAGCAACCTCGCTTCCCGGAAAGACCTGGCGCGCATCGACCGTTTGCTTGGCGGCGAGCTGTTGCAGGAGGGGCAAGCGGATGAGGCCCTCCGTTTGCTGCAGCAGGGGCATGCGCTCCTGGAGCGTCTGGCTCAGGAAAATCCAACCGTGAAGGATTTTCAGCTCGATCTGGCCTCCAGCCACCGGCAAACGGGGCACTTGCTGCGCGACAGGGGGCAGCGCACCGAAGCGCTGGCGCACTATCAGCAAGGCCGGGACATCATGGAGAAGGTGGTGCTCCGCGATCCCGCCGTGCCGGGTTATCGCAACGACCTCGCCAAGTGCTGTTACGACATGGCCGGCGTCCTCTCCAGAACCGGTAAGCCGCACGAGGCGCTGCCCTTGTATCGACGCGCCTGCGACATCCGCCAGGAGCTGATGGCAGCACATCCCGACAATCTGGAATTTCGCGTCGATCTGGGCTCATCGCTGAACAACCTGGCCGTCCTGCACTGGAACCTCGGCCGGCACCAGGAAGCCCTGACCATCCTGCGGCAAAGCATCGAGCAGAAGCGCCTGGTCTGTGGACGTGCCTCAGAGGTCTCAAAGTATCGCGGCGATTTGGACGACGGGCTGGCCAGGCTGGCACGTTGGGAAAAGGAGGCCGCGGACAGCGCGAAGAAGTAACGACGCGGCGCGGTCGTTACCGCAGAGGTCAACCGTGGGTAATGCGTGGTATGTTTTACCGCTGACTATCGACCTGGCCCGGCACCTTGCCCAGGTCGAAGGCGTTCCGGCGCCTTCGGACCCAGCTGCCAGCACTGCGCCGACGCCCAATCAGGTCTTGGCAGCGCTGGAGTCCTTCCCGGAGTACCGGGTCACGGTCCACCGATGGGACCGCAAGCGCAAGGAGGATGGGCAGGCCATCTACATCAAAGTAAAGCGGGCGGATGGCTCCTCCGCGATCACCTTCGATTTGTTGGGGATCATCGCCGACGATCAGCCGGCGGGCACGTTCGCATTCAATTACTACCAGGAGACCAAGGAGTTGGTGCGTCTGGCATCCAAGTTGGCCGAGTCTTGCGGCCCGCTTGCCCTGTGCCATGATGGTGGGGAGACATCAGTTGTCGTTGACCCGAGCAACCCGGCCGAAGTCCGAGGCGCTTCGCGCGCGATTGGTTTCTGCAAAAGAGCAAGATTAGACAAGACCTGCCGGCCAATGCCGGATATGGTTGTTCCATACCCGGTTGACGGGCAGCGGCTACCAGCCCGCGGACGACCCTGCGCTGGAAGTGTACCGCCGCCACCGGCTCGACATTGGCTGAGACACGTTTGACATCGACTGCTGTTTACCGGTCCGACCTATGCGGCGTCGCTAGGTTGGTGAACACGTTCTTAAGGAGGTTCCGAATGAGGCTCAAGCAGTTCCTCGCCTTGGTCCTGGTGCTTTCGTTGTCGTCGGCCACCTGGAGCGGCGATGCCAAGGACGACACCATCGATGGCGCCTGGCTGCCTTCGTCTGCCGAGCTCGGCGGGAAGCAATTCCCTGACGAAGTCCGCAAGACCATCAAGCTCGTGGTCAAAGAAGGCAAGTACACGGTGACCGTCGGCAAGGAAGGAACCGATCAGGGGACGGTCAAACTGGACCCGTCGGCGAAGCCGAAGGCGCTGGACATCACCGGCACCGAGGGCCCGAACAAGGACAAGAAGATCCTGGCCATCTACGAGCGGAACGGCGACACGCTGCGCGTCTGTTATGACCTCAGCGGCAAGAGCCGCCCCACGGAGTTCAAGAGCGAGGCGGGCACTCAGCTGTTCCTTGTCACTTACAAACGGGAGAAACCCTGACGGGGCGATTCAGAGGATGGTTGACGAGGCGAGCCAATCCCGGACACAGCGCAGCTCATCATGCCAGGCTGAAACGACAAGGTGAAACCAAGGGAACTCCGTCTTGACGAGAACGACCTAAGGATTGCGGGGGACTGCTATCGTAATTGATATGCGGCTGGCAGGGTCCGGCTATTATCCCCAGCCGCCGTCCAAGCGGATGCCTCCTTCCGGAAGCGCCTTTCGGCTTTCTTTCAGCCTGCCCAGGCAACGATCGAA
>DASZFN010000939.1:0-1878 GCA_035939715.1 Gemmataceae bacterium
CACGGCCTCGTGTAACCGCTGCAGGCAGTCCATCCGGTATTGCTTGCTGCTTTGCGAAAAGGTGTTGAAGGCCTCTTTCGCAGCACCGATGGCTTTTTGGGTGTCGATTTCGTCTGCCATGGTGACCTTGCCGATAACCTCGGACAACGCTTCCAGTTTGGCAGCTAACTTGGGCGAGAGCTTCATGGCCGCCAGCTCGGGAATGAGCTTGCTGTCGGCGGGCTCCGGAGTCTGGCCCGCGCCCCGCTTCGTGGCCTTGGTCTTGCTGCTTTTCTTACTCATGGAAATATCTCCACAAAATGCGTTAATGGATTGGCTGCCTTCATCAGGCGGCGAGAACCACCCGCCGCGACGCGCCGAGGCGCGTTTCGGCTTAGTGGTCGACCGGGACGGTCACGATCCGGCCGTTGTGTCGCACAGGTACGCGAAGTCGGCTCCCAGCGCGGCCAGGAACTGTGCTTCCGGCTCGCTGGCGACCAGGTTCCGTCCGGCCATGCGGATGGCCTTGCTGCCGTTCTTCGTGGCGTGCTGAATCGCTTCGGCCGCGCTTGGAAATTCGAGGAACTTCAGGTCGTTGTCGCACGGTAGTGGCGGAGTTTCGACTTCCGTCGATGGCGCCGGCTGGCCGGTATCCACCGGCCGCCGCAGCCGACCAGCGCCGCGAATCCGGACTTCACGGCCCGTGGTCGAGTTGACGGCGTTCCAGCCGCCGTAGGCGGATTCGCTGGTAATCCGCACCGGCACCAGGTTGCCGCTAACCTTGGCCAAGTAGGTCTTGCCGATCTCGATGTCGCGTTTCTTCATCTGACTGGTCCTTTCGGTGGGTCATTTCTCGCATAGCTGCAATGGTTCTGAACACAGGCATGAGTTACCTCGAGTGCAAAAGGGCATCAAGCTAATTACAATAGGAATTATCTGAAATGTGGGCGGGCGACTTACCGCTTGTGCCAGAGAAGGCCGACACGCTCTGCGCCACGCTTCGTGCACCTTGCCAAGAGGCTAATCGAGCGTCGAGCGGCAGGTTCCAGACAGCGTTGAGAAGTCCAATCCGATCTGCCGGCGGCGTTTTTGCAAAGGGGCCCGGGGGGCGAAATTGCGGCGGCGAATGAATTTTTGACCCTGGCAGGATCGTATCCTACGCTTCAAATTGACAGACCCGCCTGCGATTCCCACCAGTTGCAAGAGATCGTATGCTGACCCTCACCCAGACCGAACCCGTCGCGTGGATCAGTTGCCCGAGCCGCGAAGATGATAGCTGGGCGCCAGGCAGCTCCCAATTCGCTATGGCAAAGCTGGATATTCTTAGCCTCGAGGGCGTGCGGATCGTGCTGGCACGGCAACCACGCCTCGGCATGAAGCTGAGCGTGGAATTCCATCGTGGCCGAAATACCTTCTCCAATCCATTCACCGCTCGGGTCACCCGAGTCTCGAAGCATCCTCAAAGCGGCTGGTTCGTTGATTGCGAGTTCGCGAAGAAAGTTACTGAGGAAGAATTGAAAGCTGCCATGGCGCCGGCAGGAGAATAACCGCCTTGCGGTACGGAGCGATCAAATGCCTGTGCAAACTTTGGAGACTAGAGGCGTAGACGGCGGAGCTAAACAACAACCCGAAAACCGCTCATGGAAGCGCTACCGTTGCAGGAACAGGCGAGACGCCGTCGTCCTCCTCAGACCGGGACTCCAGCGTTTTGACGTGGCCGTGCGAGATGTTTCGGCTAAGGGAATCGGGATGTTCCTCGAAATGCAATTACTGCCTGGCACTGTGCTGGTTATTCAACTTGTCAGTAGACGGGCGGGCTTCTCGGGCGACCTTTCCGGGACCGTCCGACATTCAACCAAGCAGGCGGACGGTACATGGGTGGTCGGCTGTAGCCTTTCC
>DASZFN010000940.1:0-5104 GCA_035939715.1 Gemmataceae bacterium
CTGTAGCATCAGCAGCAGCCTCAGCAAGCCTGAAGGTTCCAGACACCTTTTTCAACAGGCTGCCAGACGACTTCTGCAGTTCGAGACTTCGCGGCCGTTACCTTCTGCGAAGCAACATATTATGGTGGACGAACCCTCTTGCGTCCGTCATAATCCCCTGTAGTCTGGCCACGACTTTTGCACTGGTTCCCGGGCCAGGTTGACTCGAAAAGCAGCGCCCGTGCTTTTCCTCCCCCTGCACGGTCGGAAAATGGATTGCCAGCCGCCGTGTCGGCGTGCGCGGAGCGCGCGCCGCCCGTGGAGTATTGTCGATGACCGAGCCACCGAATCGCAGCGATACCACGCTCGATGAATCCCTGCTGCAACGCACGGCCGGGGTGCGCGCCCATTTTCTCAAGGCCTGGCAGGAAGCGGTGCGCGGCGGGCCGGAACCAAACCCCGAGACCTATCTATCTTCCTTCAACGAGCCGGAACGAAGCTGGCTGCGCCGCGAACTCGAAAAGACCGCCGCCGAACAACGCCGCCTGCGTGCCGCCGCGACCGAGCAAACCCACGAGGAAATTTCCGGCGCCGTCAAAGAGGCCTCGGAGCAAAGCGTCACCGTGGATCTGGCGCCGGACACCAAGGTGGATGAAAACCAGCAGACCGCGGACTTTCAAGCGGCGGCGCACCATCCCGCCGGCGATGCAGCAGGTACACTCGACTATGCGCCCGAGCCCGGCGATTCCCAGGCCACCCTGGACGAGCCGCCCGGCACAAAACTGTCCGCGGATTTCTCCGTGGATGACACCTGCCACGAGGCAGCCGCGGATGCGGAATATCAATCGGTAGCCGGCTATGAGATCCTCGGCACGCTCGGCCGCGGCGCCATGGGTGTCGTGTACAGGGCACGGCAGCGCGGCCTGCGCCGTGTCGTGGCCCTCAAGATGATCCTCGCCGGCGGCCATGCCAGCGACATCGAGCTGGCCCGCTTCCGCACCGAGGCGGAAGCGGTCGGCCAACTCCAGCATCCCAACATCGTGCAGGTGTATGAAGTCGGCGAACACAACGGCTGTCCGTTCCTTTCGCTCGAGTTCATTAACGGCGATAGCCTGCAAAAGAAACTGGGTGGCATGCCGCAGCCCGTGCTGCACGCCGCGCAGATGGTGCAGGTGCTGGCCCAGGCCATGGATTTCGCCCATCGCAAGGGGATCATTCATCGCGATTTGAAGCCGGCCAATGTCATGCTCATGGCCGGCCAGGGCGAAGGCTCAGGCGAGTCGTCGACGATCAGCAACGCGCCGCTCGTGGAAACGCTTTATGGCGTCCCCAAGATCGCCGACTTCGGACTTGCCAAGCGGCTCGAGGAGGACGCCGGCCAGACACGCTCCGGGACCATCCTGGGAACGCCAAGCTACATGGCCCCCGAGCAGGCCGAGGGCAAGTCGAAAGACGTGGGACCGCTGGCCGATCAGTATGCCCTGGGCGCGATCCTTTACGAGATGTTGACGGGCCGGCCGCCGTTTCGCGGGGAGACGGTGCTGGACACGCTCGAGCAGGTGCGCAAGCAAGAGCCGGTGCCGCCGGCGCAACTGCAACCGAAGGTGCCGCGCGATCTCGAGACGATCTGCCTCAAGGCGCTGCAAAAGGAGGCGCAGAAACGCTACGCCGATTGCGCCGCCCTCGCCGAGGACCTGCGCCGCTTCGTGGCCAGTGAGCCCATTCTGGCCCGGCCGGTGTCGGCGCCCGAACGCTTCCTGCGTTGGTGCCGGCGCAATCCCATCACCGCCTCGCTCAGTGCCGGGATCGCGGCGCTGCTGGTCGTGGTAACCGTTGTCTCGACCATTTCGGCTTTCAAGCTCAATGAATTGAAGAATATCGCCGAGGCCAACGAGCGGGACGCGCGCCTCGCAGAGGCAGTCGCCAGCGATCAGGCCAAGCTGGCCCTGGATACTTACGGCGACCTGGTCACCAAGGTCCAGGACAAGCTGTCCGAGTCGCCCGCTGGACGTAACCTGCGCGGCGACATCCTCGACATGGCCATGCAAGGCGTGACCAAGGTCGCCGAAGCCGGCAAAAAGAAAGCGGGACTCGACCAGCGCATCGCCGCCTCGGCGCATAACCAGATGGGCGGCATTCTCCTGCGCCTCGGCAGGGGCAAGCAAGCCCTGGAACATTATCAGCAGGCCTATGCGATTCTCACCAGGCTGGCGGCTGAAAATCCGGAAAGTGACAAGGCCAAGGGCAACGTGGCGGTTGCCCTGGGCAGCCTCGGCAATCTCATGGCCGAATCCGGCCAGAAAGAGTCCGCGCGCGATTATTATCTGAAGGCACTACAACTGAGAAAGGAAATCCACGACCAGCCGGGCAACCATGATCTGCCGCTCCATGAGGTGAAACTGTCGCTGGCGCAGTCCTATGATACCCTCGCGCGGCTCACCGCCGACCCGGCTGAAGCTCTGAAATGGGACAAGCAGGCGCTGGCTTTGTATCAGGAGGCGAGCAACCTCGCCCCGGACAATATGGCGATCAAACACGCCCTTTGGCAGGCGTATGCCAGGGATGCGGAAATCAGCTTAAGCGCACACGACTATGCTGCCGCCATAAAGACCTATCGCATCTGCCTGGGCATAACCGAGGACATGGTCAAGGCCCAATCGCAACAGCGGAACTACAAGCGCGACCTGGGAAATGTGCTGGCGAAACTTGCGGGGATTGAGTTCCTGGCCGGACAACCCCGGCCGGCGGAGGAGCACTATTCCCGGTCCGTGGAAATCTTCCGGGGGCTGCTGCAGGCAGACCCGCGTGACGAGGAAGCCCAGAAACAGAAGAATGACAATTCCTATTTTCTCGGCACCGCCGCCGTGGCTGCGGGCGACACAGCCACGGCCAACCGCGTCTTCCGCCAGTTGCGCGATTACTGGGAGACGCGCCTGCGCACCAATCAGGATTACGCCGAGACGAGATTTCAACTGGCCCTGTGCCACGCGCGCTGCGGCGAGCACGAGCCGGCGGCTAGGCTGGCCGAGGAATTGCGGAAAGCCGCGCCGGACGATGGCCTCAACCTGGTCAAGGTCGGTTGTTGTTACGCCTTGTGCCGGGCGGCGCTCATGCCTGGCAAGAGCGGGGCCCCGCTTTCGGCCGCCGACCGTGATCTGCAAAAACGGTACACGGAGCAGGCGCTGACGTCACTCAGACGGGCCGTGGAGCGTGGCTATGCCGATTCGGCCCTTCTGGAAACGGAACCCGACCTCGCCCCGGTGCACTCCTTGCCCGAGTTCAAAGTGCTCATCAAGGAAATGAAGGCGAAAGGCAAAGCCGCGCATGGGTGATCAATAGGCCGCGTACGATTTCTCTTCAACCAGGCGCGAACCAAGCAAGTCGTTAATCCGCCGCTTGAGTGCAGCACGCTCATCGTTCTGCTTGTAGACGGAGCGCGCCAGTTCGATGAAGCGCGGGCCGAAATCATGGATGCGCTCGCACGAGCGAATCTGATCTTCAATTTGCCATAAGCATTCATTGACCGTCTTGAGCCGGCCGGTAAGGTCGGTTAACTCTTGCGACGGCGGCAACTGAGCAGCGCGCGCGCCCGTCAAGGTAAGCAACTCCTCGCGGACATGGCTGAGCTTCGCCGGGTCGGTCATGCGTTCCGTTTTGATTTCCAGAATGGTGATCTTGTCGATTAGTTCCCCCGGCGCGATTTCAATCGCCACGGAGCGAGAGCGCTTGCTTTGAACAGGCTGGCGGTGCATGGTGTCCGCCATCTGTTCAAAGACCTCGCGCCAGTTGCCGAGCGTCCTCTGCCGGAACAGACGCATGCTGGGATACCAGGGACTGTCGTCGCGGTCGAGCAGCCAGCGCCAGTCGGGCGTATAGCAAAGGGCGACCCACACCGGGACGCCGAGCGCCCCGGCCAGGTGAGCGATGGCCGTGTCCGCGGCCACGACCAGGTCGAGATGCTTCATGATGGCGGCGGTGTCCATCAGCTTGCCGGCGGTTTCATCGACCTGGCTGCCGAGGGAGATGACCGGGAAGCGGCCCGCCAGTGCTTCGAGCTGGTCAGTTCCCGGACCTTTCTGAAGACTGATCAACTGTGCCCCCGGCACGCGTGCCAGCGGCTCGAAACAGGAAAGCGGCACGGAGCGATGTCTGTCCCAGGGATGATTGGGATTGCCTTGCCAGGCAATGCCGATGCGCAAGCCGCGGAGCGCCGCCAGCTCACGCCGCCAATGCTCCACGAGAGCAGGATGTGCAAACAGGTACGGCACTTCGGCCGGAATGGTTATCTCCGTTGTCTGGAGAATCCGGGGCAGGCTGAGCAAGGGTGCACGCACGTCGAAATCCGGCGGCGCCGCTCCCTTCTCGACCAGTCCGTCGATCCCCGGGCAGGTCCTCAAAAGCTGCGTCAGTCCGCGCGGACAGTACACGATCACCTTGCCGCCGCGTTGCTTGACCAACCGGGCGTAGCGAATGAAATGCAGCGTGTCGCCCAGGCCTTGCTCTTCCTGAAGGAGAATGGTCTTGCCGTCCAGCGGCGCGCCGTCCCAGACCGGCTGCGAAAACGGCGGCAGGGGAGTATTCTTCTTGCACTGCCAACGCCACTCGTATTCGGACCACCCCTCGGCGAATTTTCCCCACAGCAGCAACAGCAAGCTGAGATTCCAGTGAGCCTCCGCATAGTCCGGCTTGAGGGCCAGGGCCTTCTCGTAGGCGGCCGCGGCGCCCTGGAGATCGCCCATGGTCGAGCGGGCGGCGCCCAGGCTATTGAAGGCCTCATAGAAATCGGGCTGCAATTCCAGGGCGCGCTCCATCAAGGGTACGGCTTCCGCCGGTTTGCCGAGCGCCACCAGCGCGATGCCGAGATTGATGAGCGCCTTCACATAATCCGGTTTGAGCTGCAAGGCCCGCTGGTAGCAGGCCACGGCTTCCGGCAGCTTGTTTTGCTCGCGCAGGATATTGCCGAGATTGTGATGCACCTCGGCGTAGTGAGGCTTGATCTGGACCGCACGCTCGTAAAGAGTCTGCGCCTCGGCCACCTTGCCCTGTTCGCTAAGCACGAAGCCGAGATTGGTCATGGCCTCGGCATGATGCGGCTTGAGCTCGAGGCAGCGGCGATAGTACGTTC
>DASZFN010000941.1:0-3463 GCA_035939715.1 Gemmataceae bacterium
TCCTGGGCGACGGCCAGAGTTTCCACGATGTTGGGATGGCGCAGGCCGAGACCGACGCGGCCTTCCCGCTCGAACAGCTCGATGGTGTGATCGTCCTCGCTCCAGCGCTTGCGCAGCACCTTGATGGCAACGCTGCGGCCGCTCATCGGTTCTTCGGCGCGATAGACGCGGCCGAAACTACCGGAGGCGATCTTGTAAAGAATCTTGTAACCGCCCAGAAAGTAGCCGTCCGTGTCTCCCTTGCGGAGCTTGCTGATCTGATAAGGGGCGAGGATGCTCCTGCGCTCGAGGATCTTCAGCAGAGGTTCGGCTTCGCCGCCTTTTTGTCCCAGCTCCATCCAGGCGTCCTGGATCTGGGATTCGCTTACCAGCCCGACCTTGAGAGCAAGCTGGGCGATCGCATTAGCGTCAAGGGTTGCCATCGAATTGCTTTTCTTCTCAGACCGACATTTTTTCCCAGGGTGCCGTGTCCGTTCCATTTTACGCGATGCACGGGCTCGAACAAGCGCAAGCCGGCGGATGTTCGCCATTGCCCTTGCAGGGCCAGCGCACAAACGGTATAGCCACGCCCCCTGGCCTTCTCATGTGAAGCAGATTTTCGGGCGAATGCAACGTTTTTTGCCAATCGCGCGCAGGCGCGGCCGGCTACGGGGCGGGAGTGAGCCGTGCACAAGGGGAGCAGGAGGAATTCCGTGCTCAGCAAACGAACAGGCGCGCCGGAAGCTTTGACCGACCGGAAGCGGCCGAGACCCGGCCTCTGCTTGGCTCTCCTCCTACCGGCGTGCCTGCCGCTCGGCGGCTGCGCCGGCTTTTGGGACGACGTCACCAGCCGGGATTTCTCTTTCAATACCTTCTTCAACAAGCCGAATCCGCTGCTCGTGCTGCACGACAGCACGGACGGCGATCAACGCGCGCGGGCACTGCGGGCGCTGCATGAGCCCAAGCAATATGGCGGCAGTGATCAGGAGCAGAACGCCGTCGTTCAGATCCTGGTGAGCGCGGCGAGCACGGAACACCAACCCCTGTGCCGGCTGGCGGCGATTCAGGCCCTCGGCCATTTCAAGGACCCGCGCGCCGTGGACGCTCTTACGTCGGCGTTCTACAACGCCGGAAATTTTTTGCCGGAGCCCGCCGCCATGATCCGCGCCCAGGCTGTGACGGCGCTGGGTGAGACGAAGAATCCTGCCGCCGTGGAATTGCTGGCACGCGTCGTCCGCGAACCGCCTGCCGAAGGACCGGACGCCGACAAGCAGCTCACCCTTGACGTGCGCATCGCCGCGGCACGGGCCCTTGCCAATTTTAGCCAGTACCAGGCGACCGAGGCGCTGTTGCACGTGCTGCAGACCGAGCGCGATGTTGCCTTGCGTGACTGCGCGCACAAGTCCCTCCAGGTAGCCACAGGCAAGGACCTGCCCCCTGACGCCAAACAATGGGAAGCCGTGCTGCGCCAGGGGAACGGCCAAGACCTGGCTGCGGACCAGGGGAAGAAGCCGAAGTTGTTCGGCATCTTCTGAGAGCGCATTTCATTACCATGTAGATTTGGCAAAGGTTCTCGGTCATTCGTCATTGGTCATTCGCGAATGATCAATGACCCATGCCAGAGTCATTCTCCCTTGATTTAGTTGGCGCGCCGGTGGGCAAGCTGTAAAAGAGACAAAAGGCGTTGGTTCTGCACCATTGATGAGGCGCACCATGGCAACCAAGAATCTCCGCATTGGCCTGGTTGGCGCGGGCGGCAACACGCGGGCGCGACACGTTCCCGGATTGCGGGCTTTGCCCGGCGTGGAAATCATTTCCGTGTGCAATCGCCGGCCCGCCTCGACGGCGGCGGCGGCGCGCGAATTCGGCATTCCCCGCACCTTCCAGCGCTGGCAAGACCTCGTCGCAGATCCCGACATTGACGCCGTGGTGATTGGCACCTGGCCGTACTTGCATTGCCCCATCACCCTGGCGGCCCTGGAAGCCGGCAAGCATGTGCTGACCGAGGCGCGCATGGCCCTCAACGCCGCGGAGGCGCATCGCATGCTGGCTGCCGCGCAGCGCTATCCCCTGCTGGTCACCCAGGTCGTGCCCAGTCCCTATGGATTGAAAGGGCAACGCATCATGGAGGAGCTGATCGAGGGCGGCTATGTCGGCGAGCTTCGGGAGGTACATGTTTATAGTCTTTCCGATGCCCTCGCCGATCAGGCAGCGCCGCTATCGTGGCGGCAGGACGCGGCGCTGTCGGGCTACAACATGCTGACGCTCGGAATCCTGCAGGAAACGCTGCAGCGCTGGGCGCCAGCGCCGGTACAGGTGCTGTCGCAGGTACACGCCTTCATCCCGGCGCGCACCGACCCGGAGAGCGGTGTCAGCCGAGCAGTCGGCACGCCGGACAGCGTGCAGGTACTGGCCGTCTTGCAAAACGGAGCCCGCGCCCTTTATCAGTTCAGCGGGGTCATGCCCTTTAACCAGGGCAGCGGCGTTCGCTTCTTCGGAACGGAGGGCATCTTGCATTATGACTTTGCCGCGGAGCGCATTTACGGAGCGACGCGCCGCGGCCGGGCGCGCTCGGTCAAGCCGGCAGACCTGGAAGAGATTCCCATTCCCGAGGACAAAGCCGGCGGTTGGCGAGTCGAGGCCGACTTTGTCGAGGCCATCCGTCAGGGAACTCCGATTCGCTTCACGGACTTCGCGCGCGGCGTCGATTACATGGAGTTCACCGAAGCGGTGGCCCGCAGCGCTCTGCAGGGACATGGCGTGGACTTGCCGTTGCAAGAATTTGTGACTGAGGACGACCAGGAAGGCGTCGAGGCAAGTTCGACTGAAGAGGAGCTTCGCTGAGCGTCAGGTCCTACCAGAACATGCTGGAGCGGCGCCACCACCAGCCCGCGACGGCGAACAGGCAGCCTCCGAGCAACACACCGGCCAGCAAGATCAGGCACAGCGCCGCCAGATCGTTGGACACACCGTAGTGCATGCGATCAAACACTTCCATGGCGAAGGTTAATGATCCGGGCGTGGCGGCCAATTTGCCGGCGGCGATCTCGCCCAGGCTCAGGACCATCACGGCAAAAGCAGCCCGCGCAAACGCGGGCACCGCCAGGGGAAATAAGACGTGCCACAGTTCTTGGCGCGGGCGGGCGCCGTCCACGCGCGCGGCATCGCGCAGCTCGCGCGGCATCAGCCGAACCACCGGCCACAACATCGCCACCGCGCAGGGAAAGAAACGCACGACATCGACCCAGGCGACCGGCACAGGCGAAGGACCATAGTACAAGGCGATGCCCAGGGGCCGGAACGGAATCACGTCGAGTATGCGGGCGATGGCATCCTTCATCCCCAGGCCCAGGATGGGGCCGGGCAGCGCCCATACCACGGCCATCAGACCAAGGACGCAGGCATGAAACCAACGTGCTCCCATGGCCAGCCAGCACAGAATCAGACCCAGCCCCGCGGTGATGACTCCCGCAGCCATGGCAAG
>DASZFN010000942.1:0-10721 GCA_035939715.1 Gemmataceae bacterium
GGCTGGATCGGGCCGCGTTCTGGCAAGCGCTGACCGGGCAGCGCAGCGGCATCCGCACGATCACGAACTTTGACGTGTCCGGGCTGCCGACGCGCATTGCCGGCGAGATCAAGGACTTCGACGCCAAGAAATACATCGCCAAGAGCGAGCGTAAAAGTCTCAAGATCATGTCGCGCACCATTCAGCTTGCCGTCGCCGCGGCGCAACTGGCGCTCGACGATGCCCGCGTCGACAAGGAAAAACTCGACCCCACGCGCTTTGGCGTGGAATTTGGCGCGGGGCTCATCGCCTCGGAACTGGAAGAGCTGGGCAGCGCCGCGCAAATCAGCGCCAACTGCCAGCCCGGGGCCGTGGATATGGAAAAGTGGGGCGCCCAGGGACTGACCACCATGCCCCCCTTGTGGATGCTCAAATACCTCCCCAATATGCTCGCCAGCCATGTATCCATTTTGCATAACGCCCAGGGACCGAATAACACCATCACCGAGAATGAGGTCGCCAGCCTGCTCGCCCTGGGCGAGGCCTATCGGATCCTCGGGCGCGATTTGGCTGACTTCTTCCTGGTTGGCGGCGCCGATAGCAAGATTAATCCCTTGAGCCTGGTGCGGCATACGCTGTTCATGCCGTTGACACGTCGCAACGAGGCCCCGGAAAAGGCCTGCCGACCCTTTGACCGCGGCCGGGACGGCGTGGTCCTCGGAGAGGGTTCGACCGTGCTGGTGCTCGAGGAGCTGGAGCACGCCAAAGAGCGCGGTGCGCACATCTATGCGGAAGTCACCGGCTTTGGCGCGGCGTTTGACCGGGGCCGCACCGGCGCCGGCCTGGCGCGAGCCATGCGCGCCGCTCTTAATGAAGCGGGCATCGGTCCGGAAGATCTTGACCATATTAACGCCCAGGGCTTCAGTTCTCCGGAAGCAGATGTCTGGGAGGCACGCGGATTGCAGGATCTCCTTGCTGACACCGGGCTGACAGTGCCGGTATTTGCCGGCAAGAGCTATTTCGGCAGCCTCAGCGCCGGCAGCAGCACTACCGAGCTGGCGGCCAGCATCCTGGCCCTGGAAAACGGCGTCCTGCCGCCGACGTTGAATTACGAGGACCCCGATCCAAGCTGCCCGATTCATGTGGCAGCAAAAGAGTGCCGCCCCGTGACCAGGAAGAACGTGTTGAAGCTCAGCTTCACCGAAATGGGGCAATGCGGTGCAGTAGTCCTGCGGAAGTGGTGAAATTTATGAGACGACGCGTCGTCATTACCGGCATGGGGGCGATCACGCCGCTTGGCCACACGGTGGAAGATTTGTTCCAGTCCCAGGTTGAGGGCCGCAGCGGCGTGGGTCCGATTACGCTGTTCGATGCCGGTCACTTTCCCACGCGTTTCGCGGCCCAGGTGAAGAACCTCGACCTGAGCCGTTATGTTAAGGATCCCGAACGTTGGTCGAACTGCGGCGCTAACACGCGCTTCGCTTTGGGAGCGGTGCGCCAGGCCCTGGCCGACGCCGATTTGCTGGACAATCAAAAAATCGAGCGCACGCGCTTCGGGGTGTATCTCGGGTCCGGAGAGGGTATCCAGGATTTCGAGCATCTGATTTCCCTCGTTTCACAAAGCTATAACCCGGAACGGCGCACCGTAGACGTGCCCTGCTTCACCCGCGGCGGCATGCGCGAATTCAATGCCCGGCGCGAATTCGAACAGGAGCCGCACACGACCTCGGCGCACATGGCCGAATTGTTTGACCTTCAGGGCCCTAACTACAACTGTCTGACCGCCTGCGCCGCCAGCAGCCAGGCTGTCGGCGAAGCCACCGAACTTATTCGTCACGGCGATGCGGACATCATGCTCTCGGGCGGTTCGCACAGTATGATCCATCCGCTGGGCGTGACCGGCTTCAATCTGCTGACCGCCCTGTCGCAGAATAACGAAGAGCCTGCCAAAGCATCGCGGCCGTTCGATCAAAGACGCGACGGCTTTGTGCTTGGCGAAGGCTCCGGTATGGTCATCCTGGAAGAGCTGGAGCATGCCAAGCGGCGCGGCGCCACCATTTATGCCGAGGTCGCCGGCTACGGCACAACGGCAGACGCCTTCCGCGTCACCGATAGCCACCCGGAAGGACGCGGCGCCATCGCCTGTATCGCCATGGCCCTGAAGGACAGCGGGCTGGCGCCGCAAGACATCGGCTACATCAACGCCCACGGGACCAGCACGCAGGTGAATGACAGGGTGGAGACCGTCGCCATCAAGAAAGTTCTGGGCGAGGCGGCCTATCAGATCCCGGTAAGCAGCAGCAAGAGCATGCTTGGCCATCTGATTGCGGCTGCCGGGGCCGTGGAATTGATCATCACGGTGATGGCCATGCAGCGCAGCGTGCTGCCCCCAACCATCAATTATGAAGTGCCCGACCCCGAGTGCGACCTGGATTACATCCCAAATGAAGCCCGCGAAAAACGCGCGCAGCATGCCCTGAGCAATAGTTTCGGCTTTGGCGGCCAGAATGTATCATTGATCGTCAGCCGTTTTACTTCTTGATCTGTTGAAAGAGCGCGGCAGAGCGCGAGTCCGAATCCGCACCAAGGAGAGACACCTGTGATTTGGATATGGCTGGGTCTCAGCGTGGTTGTCGGCCTGCCCCTCCTCGTGGCCGTGGCGCTGGCCGGCCTGTACGTCCATCTGCACGTACGCTACATGTGGTTCATCATCAGGGTATTCCAGGAAAAACCCCTGTTCATCATTCCGCGCGGGCAACCGGCTGATGACGCGGAAGACGTCCATTTTCGTACCACGGACGGCCTGAACCTGCGTGGCTGCTATCTGCATGGCCGGGGCGAGCGCCGCCGGGGCGTCATCCTGTTCGGCCTCGAGTTCGGCTCCAATCGCTGGTCCTGTGCCGATTACTGCAATTACCTGCTGGACAGCGGCTTCGATGTGTTTGCCTTTGAGTCCCGCGGCCAGGGGGACAGCGACATGCAGGCCGGCTATGAGCCGTTGCAATGGCTTACCGATTTCGAAGTGCGCGACTACCAGGCGGCGCTGGACTACCTGAAGGGCCGCGAAGACGCTGATCCGCGCGGCGTGGGCTTTTTCGGCATCAGCAAGGGCGCAGGCGCCGGGCTGGTCGCTGCCGCTCAGAACGATTACGTGCGCTGTTTCGTCACCGATGGCATGTTTGCCACCTACTCGACCATGGTGCCCTACATGCGCAAATGGATCGCCATCGTCAGCGATCGCTACGTGTTGCAGAAGGTCCTGCCGCTGTGGTATTACGGGCTCCTCGTCAACCCGGCTTTGCGCCGCATGGGCGCGAAGAACAGCTGCGGCTATCCGCATCTGGAGCATTTCCTGCCCAAACTGGCGCCGCGGCCGCTGCTGATGATCCACGGCGGCGGCGACACCTACATCAAGCCGGAAATGGCAAAGCGCTTGTTTGCTCTGGCGAACACCGCCAAGGAACTCTGGATCGTCGACAAGGCCAAGCATAACCAGGCCTTGCAGGTCGCGGGCGACGAGTACCGCCGGCGCGTGCTGGCGTTCTTCGAAGCCCATCTGGTCACGGAGGCACTCGAACCGGCTCACGCTGCGACCCCCCTGAGCGGACCTCATACCGTGCGGCGCGAGCGCGTGACCGCCCTGAGCACGGCCGACGCACGAACACATCGCTGAGCGCAGCGATGAGAGAGGGACTATGCTCGGCAGGGTGCTGCGTTACGTGGCCGGGAAGATTGTCGCCACACCGATCCGCAGGCAGATCCGCGGCTTCGAGGCGGCCACGCTTCGGCCGCGGGAGACGCAGGAAGCTCTGCTGCGGCGCATCCTCGCTTTTCAGGCGGACACCGACTTCGGCCGCGCCCATCATTTTCGTGACATCCGCACGCCCGCGGATTTTCGCCGCCATCTGCCCGTTTCCGGTTATGAGTACTTTGAGCCCTACCTCGAGCGGGTGCGCCGCGGCGACCTGCGCGCCCTGCTCGCCGACCCGTGCGTGCATATGTTCGCGCTCAGCAGCGGAACCACGGCGGCGCGCAAGTATATCCCGGTCACGCCGCAATACCTCGCCGACTACCGCCGCGGCTGGAATATCTGGGGCCTGAGAACGTATCGCGATCATCCCGAGGTGAAGCTGCGCCCCATCGTGCAGATCTCGGGGGACTGGGACGAAAGCCGCACCGAGGCCGGCATCCCTTGCGGCGCCGTGACCGGCCTCACTGCAACGATGCAAAAGCGCATCATCCGTCTTATTTACTGCGTGCCGCCCTGCATCGGCAAAATCAAGGACGCCACGGCCAAGTACTATCTCGTCCTGCGCCTGAGCGCCTACCGCCCGGTGGGCATGGTCATTGCGGCCAATCCGAGCACGCTGATCGCCATGGCGCGGACCGGCAACCAGGAAAAGGAAAGCTTGATTCGCGACCTGTATGACGGCACGCTGGACGCGCGCTTTGAAATACCGGCCAATATCCGGGCCCTTCTGGCCAGGCGCATCCGTCGCCGCCGCGTCAAGCGCGCCCGCGAGCTGGAAGCGGCCATCGAGCAGACCGGCACGCTCTATCCCCGTCAATACTGGTCGGAGAATTGCTTGCTCGGCAACTGGACCGGCGGCAGCGTGGGCGCCTACCTGACGCATTATCCCCTTTACTTCGGCCACACCCCGGTGCGCGACGTCGGGCTGGTCGCCAGCGAAGGCCGCATGACGATTCCCATGGCCGACGGCACGCCCGGCGGCGTGCTGGACATCACGAGCCATTATTTTGAGTTTATCCCCGAAGACGAAATCGACCGTCCCCAGCCGACCGTCCTTGCCGCCCATGAAGTTCTTGAAGGGCGGAAGTATTTCATCATTCCGACCACGGCCTTCGGCCTGTACCGCTACCACATATCCGACGTCGTGCGCGTTGCCGGCTTCCATAAGGGCACGCCGATCGTCGAGTTCCTCAGCAAAGGCTCGCATTTTGCCAACATCACAGGGGAAAAACTGTCGGAGTACCACGTCACCCGCGCCATGCAGCAGGTCCTGCACGAGCTAAATCTATCCGTCGGAACCTACACGCTGGCGCCTTGCTGGAATGATGTAATGCCCTATTACGGCCTCTTCGTGGAACGCGGGGATTTTGCCAAGCGCGAGCAGGCAGCGGAGCTGGCGCAGGCGCTGGATGATCGGCTGTGCCGGCTCAACGAGGAATATGCCAGCAAACGCGGCAGCCTGAGGCTGGGGACCGTACGCATCGAATTGTTGTCTGACGGGGCGTGGGCCGCCTGGGATCAGCAGCGCCTGGTTCGCACCGGCGGGACGTTGGAGCAGTACAAGCACCCTTGCCTTGTGGGCGATCTATCTTTCCGCAACAACATGTCGGTCGAGGAAGAATTGGCAGTCCCTGACGGCAGCGGCAGTGAGCGACGTGTCGGCTGAATCGACAAACTGTCCCCTGCGCGAGTGGTATGGGCAAGATAGCCAAGAATCATTCCAGCCGCGGCGATCTTCGCCTACAAATTTCTCGCAACTCTCGCTATTCTGCCCAACGCTCACGTCCTGCCCGACTCGGGCGGTGCTTACTGAGTCCGCTCAGGAAGGTATTCTTTATGCGTCGCTGCCTGCAGCCCTTCGGCCTGTTTGTTTCGCCGCCTGTCCTGTTGCTCATGCTGGGATGCGCCGGCGGTTTGCCGCAGTTGGCACAAACGAATCCCGTAATGGTGGGGGCTCAGCCGGGCGCAGCGCGCTTGCAGGCAGATACAAAGCCCTTTACCGACCTGCGCATTCCGAAAATTTCCGGGACCGAGGTCGTCGCGCAAGATCGGCAGGTCGTGCAGGCCGCCGCGACCAGCACGGACTCGTCGGGGCCGGAGCTGAAGCCCCAGCAGACACAGCCTGACCGGCCCGAAGATCCGCTGGCCAAGCTGCGCAACCTGCAGCAGACGGCCGCTCAGTACTATGCCAATGTCGATTCCTACATCGTTCGCCTGCGCCGCCGCGAGCAGGTCAACGGTAAGGACAAGCCCGAAGAAATCATGCTCCTCAAGTTCCGCAAGCGGCCGTTCAGCGTGTATTTGAAATGGCTGGGCAGCGAAAGCAACGGCCGGGAAGTTGTCTATGTCAGAGGGGAACATGAGGACAAGATTCACACGCTGCTCGCGGCCGGCGATATGCCGCTCATGCCCGCCGGCAAGCGCATCGCCCTGGCGCCGGATAGCATCCTGGTGCGCTCCGCGAGCCGCCATTCCATCTACGACACGGGCTTTGGAACGGTCATCAATCGTCTCGGCGTGGCCATCGAGGCGCTGGAAAAAGGCGACCGGCGCTTCGGCACATACCGCTATCTCGGCCCCATGAAACGGCCGGAATTTGAAACGCCCTGCGAGGCGATTGAACAGATCATCCCGCCCGGGCTCGAACCCTTGCTGCCACGGGGCGGCAAAAGACTTACCCTGTTCGACACGACCACCAAATTTCCCACGCTCCTCATCACGCAAGACGACACCGGCCATGAGGTCGAATACTATTGCTTCGACCGGCTGCAGTACCCCGTGCGGCTCGACGATCAGGACTTCGATCCCGACAAGCTTTGGCCTAGCAGCAAACCGCAAAGCGTTCAGGAAAACAAGACGCCGACAAGGAGCGATAATCCTGCCTCTAGGCCCCGGTAGCTTTCGCGGAGCGAAAGGCGACACACACCTTCACACCGTCTGCCGGTTTGACATCGCGCAAGTGAGTTTTTGGCAGAGCCTGTCCGGTGTCTGCATGAAGTTTGACCTATCGTTGTTCTGCCGAATGTCCTTATAATTAAACAAGTTACACGGCCTCAAGCCCAGGAAGGTCCGCGGCGGTATGCTATTTGCTGCTTGAGCGGCGGCTGATGCCGCAGGTATGTTCCTGGGGGGAAAATCGCCGAAACAAGGGAAGGGCGGCATGACGGCGACACAGGGCGCCGAGCCCTATTCGATCCTGATTACCGATGACGACTCTGGCTGCCGCGATGCCTTGCGCGCCATCGTCGAGCCGGAGGGGTTCCGTACCATCCTGGCAGAATCGGGAGAGGAAGCGCTCGACATCGTCCGCCTGGAGCAGGTGCATCTGGCCCTATTCGACATGCACATGCCGCGCATGACTGGGCTGGAAGCGTTGGAGTTGGTGCGTACGATAAACGCTGTGCTTCCGTGCATCCTGGTCACGGCGGATGCGAACGAAATACTCATCCGGCAAGCGTTGCGGGCGCGCGCCTACAGCGTTATTCCGAAGCCGGTCAGCAAGAACGTGGTGTTGTACACGGTAGTCCGTGCACTCGTGCGAGTCTATGGCGATCCCCAGGGGGATCCATCCAGCAAATAGAGGCCTGGCAGCTCGCTGGAAAAGGGGACTGTCCCCTTTCAACGGCTGTTTAACTTCAAGGAGTTTCAACGGCATGAACGTCGTACCCCTTAACGACAAAATACTGGTCAAGCGTCTTGAGGCAGAAGAAAAGACCGCGGGCGGCATCGTGCTGCCGGACACCGCCAAGGAGAAGCCCAAGCAGGGCAAAGTCCTGAGCATGGGTGACGGCAAGCTTCTGGACAACGGCAAGCGCGCCGCCTTTCAGGTCAAAGAGGGCGACCGTGTGCTGTTTACTTCGTACGCGGGCAATGAAATCGTTTTCGACGGCGACGAATACCTGATCATGACCGAGGACGATATCCTCGCCGTCATCGAGTAAGGTCTTCGCACTCCAAACCGGACTGATGAAGAAGCCCACGGAGCATCCCTGCACCGTGGGCTTTGCCATGCGCGCGGACTGACTCCCAGCTTTCGCGGGAACGGGACTCTGCTAGAATACTTCCAGATCGTCTGCAGCATTTTTGGAGAACAAAGATGAGCGCACGTTCCTGGATCAGATCGGCGGCTGTCCTGGTTACCTGCCTGTTGCTTGGCATCACAAGCTTCGCGCCCGCGGCCCCGTCAGTCCGGGAGTGGGATGGGGTCGTCGACAAAGCGATCAATTATCTAAAGGCCAGCCAGGCGGGCGACGGCAGTTGGAGCCGCGAAAAAAGCCCGGGCGTGACCGGCGTCGCCCTGACCGGGCTGCTGAGCACGGGAAAGGTCGGCCCCGACGATCCGGTTTCCGCAAACGCCCTCAAGTACATCGAATCCTTGATCAATACGAAGGCCGGGCACATCGCCGGCAAGGATGCCCACGTCCAGCTTCAGAACTACGTCACCAGCATCAACGTCATGGCGCTCCAGGCCGCGAACCGCGACGAGCGCTACAAGAAAGTGATCGGCGATGCGGCAGAGTTCCTGAAACGCCTGCAGTGGGATGAAGAAGAGGGCAAAGGCCCCAATGACGATTTCTACGGCGGCGCCGGCTATGACAGCAAGTCGCGCCCGGACCTGTCGAACACGCAATTCTTTCTCGATGCTCTAAAGGCGGCCGGAGTTTCCAAGGACGACCCGGCGTACAAGAAGGCGCTGGTTTTCGTGAGCCGCTGTCAGAACCTCAAAGGCGAGCACAACGACCAGACCTGGGCGGGAAAGATCAATGACGGCAGTTTCGTCTACAGCGCAGCCGGCGGCGGCCAAACCAAGTCCGACACCCTGCCGGGGGGCGGCCTGGTCGGCTATGGCAGCATGACTTACGCCGGCATCAAGAGCATGATTTACTGCGGCGTTTCCAAGGATGATCCGCGCGTGCAGAAAGCTTACGAATGGATCCAAAAGCACTACACTGTCGAGGAGAACCCCGGCATGCCCCGGCCGCACGCCCAGTGGGGCCTGTACTATTATTATCACACGATGGCGAAATGCCTGAGCCTCCTGGGCGTGGATGAAGTCGTGGACGCGCACGGCGCCAAGCACGATTGGCGCGCGGACATCACCGCCGCCCTGGCCCGGCGCCAGCGGCCCGACGGCAGCTGGGTCAACGAGAACCACTGGCTGGAAGCCGATCCCAATCTCGTTACCGGTTACGCCCTGATGGCCTTGAGTTATTGCAAACCCAGGAAATAGCGAAGCCACCGATGAAGCAGCGCGCGCCCAGGTCCGGCACCCTCTTCTGGCCTGCAGCCGCGGCGTGCCTCGTTTGCTTATGTCTACCCCGTTTATCCCCCGGCCATCCTGTGCCGCGCCGTGCTCACGATCGGACGATCGTCGTGCGGCTTGGGCAGGACGAAAAGACGCAGCAAATCACGGTCGCCGTGGCTTATCGTCTGGAAGTGGACGAGTTCACGGTGGCGTTCGATGATCTCCCCGCACTCGGCGTCAAGGTCGATCAGGGCAAGTTCCGCACGGCGCAAGATATCTATGATGCCTTCACGAACTCTTACGCGCCCATTCTGGCCTCCAACTTGCTTGTGAGCCTGGACGGGCAAGTGCTCAAGTTTGCCTGTACGCAAAGATCGCAGACGCGCAACGACGAGAACGGGGCGCCATTGAATCATCTGCGTTGCGACTTTGTCTTTCAGGCAAAGTCACGTCTTCCAGGACTCATTCGTTCATGGCCGCGCGCAGGCATCCCTGCCCCGTTTGTCATCGGCGACCTGGCGCTGGCAGACTTCCACACGCTGCGCTTCCGCGAGGCGAACTACGAACTTGAGGAAGGCCAGATTCGAGCGGCGCTTGTCTGTGACAAGCCCATTCTTGTTCTGACAAAGGCAGTGCCGGAACCCGCTCTGCAGGCGCGACCTGTCGCGGAATTGAAGCCGGGAGACGACGCTCGACTGCGCACGCTGCAGGCCACCTTTGTGCTTGACTCCAAAGGAACGACGAACATCCAAATGCCACCAGCGACCGGCG
Source organism: Gemmataceae bacterium (assembly GCA_035939715.1). GTDB lineage: Bacteria > Planctomycetota > Planctomycetia > Gemmatales > Gemmataceae > DASZFN01. The sequence goes on from DASZFN010000942.1 coordinate 9,747, forward strand.
CCGCTGCTGGTGGGCCAAGCATGAGTAAACCTGCTCCTGAAGAAGCTGAGCCTGTCTGGCAAACCCGTAGCTGGTGGAGCTGGTTGCAAGAACTCAATCTGCGGGATCTATTCCAGGAAACGAAATATGGCTTCTGGATGTTGATAATCCTTTCCCTGGCGGTCGGCGGCGTCCACGCTCTCACCCCGGGTCACGGCAAGACGCTTGTCGCGGCATACCTGGTGGGCGAGCGCGGTACAGTGGGGCACGCCCTTGTTCTGGGATTGGTCACGACCTTGACTCACACCGGCGTGGTGATCGCCGTTGCGGTCGCGCTGCTTTTCTTTGTTCCGAGCGGCCGCCTCAGCGCCGCCGGCCAGCAGAATCTGCAAACTGTCCTGGAATTCGGCGGCGGTCTGCTGGTTGTTTGCCTGGGTTTCTGGCTGCTGCTGCGCCGTCTCACGGGCCAGGCCGACCACTTTCACTTACCGGGACATGGCCACCACCATCATGGTCATGACCATCATCACAGCCATGATCACGGGCATGCGGGTCACTACCACGACGAGCATGGCCATGCGCACCCGCTCCCCGACAATCCTTCCGTAAGCTGGTGGGGCCTGATCGTGCTCGGCATCAACGGCGGCATTGTCCCTTGCTGGGACGCAATTGTGGTGCTGTTGTTCGCGGTCTCGACCAATCGCCTTTGGCTGGCGCTGCCTATGCTCCTGGCTTTTAGTGCGGGCCTTGCCGCAGTGCTCATCTGTATCGGCATTGCCGTTGTGCGCGCAAAAAGCCTGGCGGGACCGCGCCTGCGCAGCGGCCGCGTTGCCAGGTTCCTTCCCATCGCCAGCGCGCTCGTCGTGACTTTGCTGGGGGGCTGGCTCTGCTACGATAGTTTGCATGTCAAGCCGGCGCCGCCGGTCAACGTGCTGCCGGGACGCTAGCTGCCTATCTGTGGGATTCCGATCGTGTCGGCCGTGTCCTGACACGATC
>DASZFN010000943.1:0-5799 GCA_035939715.1 Gemmataceae bacterium
ATGAGGTCGTCGCCGTTAAGATCGAGGCGGTCGAACATCTGGTCGGCCGGGCTGAGTGGGCGCCGGGCGAGCTCCGCCGCGGCATCCGGGCGCTCGTAGACGTAGGCGACGAAGCCGACCATCATTTCGTCCCAGGTCTGCAGGCCGAAGCGCGTTGGCTTCGAGGCGTCGGGGTTAAGCGGGTTGTGGGTCGAATTGTCCCAGTGGGCCACGGCGTGGAGTTTCGTGCCCTTGGGTAGTTTAAGCGGCTCCTGGAAACGGTAGACGTTTTGCCAATTAAAGTCCCAGCGCGGCACCGACAGAAGCGTCTCGCGTTTGCCGTCCGGGTAGATGACTTCATAATAGAAATCCTTGCCGCGCCAGTGCATGTGCGGCGCAAAGCTGATGAGCCTGGCGTCGGCGCGAACGCGAAAACAGGCGTCGGCCCGGTAATGCGGGTCGTTGGGCGGAATCTCGAAGGACATGTTGGCCAACTCGTTGATGAGCAGCTCATATTTGGGCGGCTTGCTGGCGAAGGTGATGCCGACCGACGAGCGATCGCGGGTCACCTTGCCGTTCGGCGTGTAGTGCAGCTCCAGGCGCAGGTTCGCGCCGGCCGGCACGCGCAGCGCCGTGTCGGGCGGGCAAACCAGGCCGAGATCGCCCGGCGCCCAACCGACCAGAATGTTCAGGGAGCCATCCGACCCGGTAGAGCCGCGTTGCCCCGGCTTCATGATGTAGGCCACCACGTGGTGCACCACGGCGGGCGAGCCAGGCCGGGCCTCGGCAATCTGCACCCACTTATCTTCGGTGAAGTGCGTGTCGATGGTCCAGTTCTTGTAGGGAAGCACGCCGTCGGCCGGCACCTCGTATTCCACCGGCATCGTGAAGACCACGTCCGGTTTGCCGTGCACCCAGCCCTTCGGCCAGTCGATCGGTTGCGGCAGGTCCCGGTCGTCGCCGCGGACCAGGCCGCCGTCGACCCAGGCCGCCAGGGTATCGATTTCCGCGCGCGTCAGGCGGCGCTCGTTGGCGAAGTGACCGTAACGCGGATCGGCCGACCAGGGCGGCATGCGCCGCTGCGTGGTGACTTCCTTGATCATGCGGGCATGCTTGACCGCGTCGTCGTAGCTCATGAGCGCGAACGGAGCGCTTTGCTCGGGACGATGGCAAGCCTGGCAACGCCGCTGCACAATGGGCGCCACGTCCCGGGCGTAGGTCACGCCCGCTTTCGCAGGGCGTTTCTGGGGCCGCTCGAGGGCACAGCCGTCGGCCTCGGTCTCGGGCACGCTCACCTTCTTGCCCGCCAGGACTTCCGCGAGCGCCTCGCTCAGATCATCGCGTGTCGCTTTTGCGCGACGCCCGGCCACGCCGTAGCGATCGTCGATCCGCCCGCGATAGCGCAAGGCGAAATCGCCATCGAGGACAACCACCGTCGGCACACAGCGGACGCCTAGGCTGTCGGCGAGCTTCTGGTCGAAATCTTTCAGAACGGGGAACGGCAGGTCGTGGTCGTACGCATGGGCAGCGATCGCGTCGAGGTCCTCGGGTTCGTTGGGATAGACGGCCAGAAACTGGACTTTTTGGGCACGGAAGCGTTTGTCCAGCTCGAGCAGCCTGGGCAGATAGACATTGCCGACCGGGCATTCCGTCCCCATGAAGGCCAGCACGATGGCGGTGCGATTCTTGAAATCATGGAGCGCGCGGCGGTTGCCGTGCAGATCGCGGAGCGAACCGCTGTCGGCGACCCTGGCGTTCAGCGCCGCCGCCGTGGTCCCCGCCGGCCTGGCCGTCGAGCAAGCACAAAGCAGGATTGCCAGCGGCAGGAAAAGTCCAGTGAAGCGTTCGCATCTAGTCATGGGCCGCATCCCCTTGCCTCTAAATCATGAATCGCGTGTTATGAATCCCGTGTGTGACTTCTGTTCGTGATCCAGCAACCTTTGAAGAGTATAGCAACCGCGAAGACCAGCAGCCTTTCTTCCGCTTGCTCATGGCTTGCTCCGCCAGCACCTCACGCCGACCGCGCCGCCCGTTTGCCGCGCTTGCCGAGCGCCTGCGGGAGCGGTTCGCCCGGCACAGCAGGCAGGATACGTAGCTTGTAGCCGATCCGCTCCAGCGCCCTGGTCAGCGACTCCAGCGACAGATGCTTGCGCCCCTTCAGGACGTGGCTGAGCATGTCCTCGGAGAGTCCCGCGGCCTTGCAAAAGGCTCGCCGGCTGGGGAAGGTGCTCTGAATGAGTTGCTCCAATTCATCGCGGTAGTCGCCAATGCGGGCCAACCCGGCGGCCACAGCAATACGCCCACTCAGGTCCGCGGCGATCTGCCAAAGAATCGTTTGCGGTACGGCTTTGCGGGGAAGGCCGCGGGCCTGGTAAAAAGCGGGGACGGCAACGGTCCAATAGTTGTCAAACTCGTTCCAGTCGGGATTTCTGGCGGCACGTCTGCGCATGCGCTCCAACAGCTTGCGTTCTCCAGCATCCAGATGTCCGAGACAAAGCGCCTGTCCATCCAGGTCCACGTACACTTCAGGCGGACGCATCGCTTTCTCCTTCCACAAACTCCACGCGGCCGGCCACGCTCAGATAGATGCACTTTTGCTGGAACTTGCCGCAGGCCTTCCGCAGCAACTGCCGAAGCTCCTGCACACGCGGGCGCAGCACGGCTACGGTGTACCCGCGCGAGCGGTCCGGGACGCGCCGTCCTGTATCACGATCCAGGTATTCCCCCGTGTGAAGGCCTGGCGCTCGTGTCATGCCGCCGAAGACAAGTAACTCTTCCTCGAGCCAGCGCCATGTCCTGGTTGCATGTGGCTTCCCGTCCGATAAGAGCGCGTCCCGTCGAACAGGAATCAAGAAACTGCACTCGAGCACCACTTCAGCCACGGCGGACTGCCTCCTAATCGGCAGGCGCCCGCCCACCGTTATCAAATCTATTCGGCACATGACTGCCAGTCAAGTGGCCCTTCCAGCCTTCGCCGGCCGGGAGTTGAGGACGTCGTCTTGCCCCGTCTGGCGAAAATAGAAAAAAGAGAAGGCTAAGGTACGTACAGAGGAGTAAACTTAGACAAATTGTGCCTTTGACTTGACTCATAGAAGTGTCTGTAGCTAATTACCAGCGCTAGCCACTAGGGAAAACGGTCACTGGCGAGCTGGACCGTGTTGTCCTGCCCGGCGTAATCACTCAACGCGTCAGCGGGACTGGGTTGTTCGTTATCTCCAACAAAATTCGAGATGGTACGGTAGCGGACTCTGCCTCCGCGCACCGCCGGGAAGAGTCTATATGGCCGAGGCCGGCATCGCGGCCACGATGGTGGCGGCAGGGGGTTTTGCCTCCCGTCTCGGGCCGGAGCCGGCGTCGGAATCGCTCAGGCAGGGCGATGTGGAATCTCATGGGCAAGTCCATCCTTCTGCCAAAGTGATCAACGCAATCGACGTGCCGGAGGCGGCATCCATCGGGGCAGCCGCTTCCGTGCCCAGTTTTCGGGCCAGGCGTATTGAGAGAAGCCCACAGACGGCGTCGCGCGGGCCACGCCTCGGTGCTGGATCGTGGCTGGTTTCTGGCCGACCGGATAACTTTTCTTTCGCCCCGCACGGGATGGGGGTCCCGCACGTGCAGCACTGGTTGGTCACGTCACGCAATCCGCGTGAATCAGGGCTGTGTGTGCGAAATTCTCTTTGGCACGGTTCTTGCGAATAACCACTCGTGGCTAACCGAGCGGTGGACCAGACTCGCCCCCGCTAATGGAAGCACCTGGGCAAGGAGGCGCACGAAACAGATCCTGGCCGTATTCGACGGGCTGAACACTCCCCTGGACGACCGAGATCTTCGCGCCCATTGGCGACAAGCCCTGACGTTCGAGGCAACCGTCAGGAGCATAGAAGAGTAGGCTTTGCGCCGCCCATCCGGCATTTTTATTCGCTATGGTGTTGGTATCGATGACAATTGACACGCCAGTAAGACCCCGCCCGCGCCTGGTGCCTTACGGCGTGGCTTTGCTGGCCACTGCGGGCTGCCTGCTAATCCGGTGGCTGCTGCAGCCGGTGCTGGGGGACGCCGTCCCGCACATGGCTTTCTTCCCGGCCGTCATGATTGCCGCATATTTTGGCGGCTTTGGGCCCGGGCTGCTGGCCACGATTCTCAGCGCTGTCGCCGCGAACTACCTCATCCCTGCACCGATTCCCTCCTTTCAAGCCACGCGTGTGAACGTGGTGGCCGGCCTGATCCTTTTCATGCTGGTCGGCACGATCATCAGCGGCCTGAGCGAGTCCCTGCACCGGGCCCGGCGCCGCATCGTGGCCGACGAGCGCCGGCAGGCCAGGGAGGCCCGGCGCGAGACCGAGGAGCGTTTCCGGCAGCTGGCAGAGAACATCCACGAAATCTTCTGGATGATGGACGCCCAGGGCGATCAGATGATTTACATCACGGCCGGCTACGAAGAAGTCTCGGGGCGGACGCGGCAGAGCCTCTATGAACATCCGCGCTCCTGGGTCGAGGTCATCCATCCCGACGACCGGGACAAGATGATCGAGACCGTGGAGCGGTACAGGCACGCCGTGTTCCCGCAGGTGGAGTTCCGGCTCGTGCGGCCGGACGGCTCGATCCGCTGGATGCGCAGTCGCGGCTTCCCCGTCAACGACCCTGCTGGGCGTCTGTCCTGCTTTGCCGGGCTCGCCGAGGACATTACCGAACGCAAGCACGCCGAAGAAGCACTGGCCCAGGAACGATACCTGCTGCACACGCTCATGGACAACCTGCCCGACAACATCTATTTCAAGGACGCCGCCAGCCGCTTTGTCCGCATCAACAAGGCCCTGACCACCTGCTTCGGCCTGAGCGACCCCGCGCAAGCGATCGGCAAGACGGATTTCGACTTCTTCACCGAGGAACACGCCCAGCCGGCCTACGCGGACGAACAGGAGATCATACGCAGCGGCCAACCGGTAGTCGGCAAAGAGGAAAAGGAGACCTGGCTTGACGGCCGCGTCAGGTGGGTTTCGACCACCCGGATGCCCTTCCGCGACAACGACGGCAAGATCATCGGCACGTTCGGCGTGGCCCGCGACATCACCCGGGTCAAGCTCGCGGAGGAGGGGCTCCGCGAGAGCGAACAGCGTTTCCGAACCTTCGTGGATCACGCCACCGACGCGTTCTTCCTGCAAGACGAAAGCGGCGTCATCCTGGACGTTAACCGCCAGGCCTGTGCAAGCCTCGGCTACACGCGGGAAGAGCTGGTAGGGAAGACCCCGGTCGATTTCGATCCCGACATGACCCCCGCCATAATCGAGGAACTGGGCCGGAAGCTGGACGCCGGGGAAACCGTGACGTTTGAATCCCGCCATCGGCGGAAGGACGGGGCGCTCTTCCCGGTCGAGGTTCGCGGCCGGGGCTTTTGGGAAGGCGGCCGGCGCTTCCTCGTGTCCCTGGCCCGGGACATTGGTGAGCGCAAGCGGGATGAGGCGCTGCTGGATGGTCAGAAGCGCATTCTGGAGCGGATTATTCAGGGCCAACCGCTCCCCGAGGTCTTGACGTTCCTGTGTCGCACGATTGAGGAACTGGCTCAGGGCGATATGCTGGCCTCGGTGCTCCTCCTCGACGCCGATGGGGTTCACTTGCGGCACGGGGCGGCGCCCGGCCTTCCGGAGGCTTATGTCCAGGCGGTGGACGGGCTGGCCATCGGTCCCGGCGTGGGCTCGTTCGGCACGGCGGCGTACCGGCGCGAGCCCGTCTTCGTCTCGGACATCGCCAACGATCCGCTGTGGGCGCCCTATGCCCACCTGGCCTTGCCGCACGGCTTGCGCGCCTGCTGGTCGTCGCCCATCC
>DASZFN010000944.1:0-2806 GCA_035939715.1 Gemmataceae bacterium
AGGGTGCTGCGCACAAAGGTGCCTGACCCCTTTTTCAGCCCACATAATCCTTCCGAAATTGACTAAAGGAGCACGGGCGTGAACGGCAAGCACTATAGCGGTCCTCAAAAGCGGTCCCGGGGGTGGCTCCTGGGCGCAGTCCTTCTGGCGGCCTGGTCCGCCGGGACGGTACGAGGCCAGAACGGCGGCGAGCCGGGCCTCCTCACCTTTACCACCCCCTCGCCGGCCCAGCAAGCAAACCCCGGCGCTGCGCTGGGGATGCCTGCCAGCAAAGAAACAATGGCTACGAAAGGAGCGTCTTCCGCGAAAGACGCAGCTACGTGGCGTACGAGCGCCGGTGGTAAAGAGGCAGCAACGAGTCAGCCTGCCGCCAAGGAGGCCTCCTCCGATTCACCGCTGGCGGGCATCGTTGACCCCAACGTGGTTCAAGCATCCTGCGCCACCTGCGGCGGCGGTCTGCTGCGGGGGGATGGGCCAGGGTGCGCCACACCGAGCGCCTCGCCGGGCTGTGCCAGCATCGGCTGCAATGGATGCAATTGTGTCCCCGGCCGAACCCATTGCTGCAGCATCTGCGACTCGGATACCTGCGCCGGCCGCATTCTCTGCGGTCTGTACCAGTGCATCTGCTGTCCCGATCGTTGCTATGAGCCGGAGTACATCCCGTCTGCCAATGCGTCGTTCTTTGTGGATTCCGCCCGTCCGGTTACCCAGACGCGCCTGCGCTACGACGGCATGTTCGATATGACCAACGCGGATCGGGCCGAGTATTACTTCGCCCATTTCAAGACGAAGGATTTGCCCGACGTGCCGGCTTGCTCGTCCTCGCCCGCGCCCGGCAAGGGCCTGAACTTCATTCCGCGCAGCGTGGACATCCATCAGATCAGTTTGTACCAGGAAGCCGCGGTTGGCATGTTCAGCGCCTTCGTGTCGATGCCTTACGAGCACATCGATCCGGACGGCTCTGCCGCCGTTGCCGCCCAGAATGGCGCGCCGGTATGTCCGAAATCCGGGTTTTCGGACATGACGATCGGCACGAAGTCGCTGCTCCTGGACTGCGATCTCCTGCAGGTCGCCCTTCAGTTCTCGACCTACTTGCCGACAGGCAACTTCATGAGTGGGCTCGGGACCGCTCATGTGTCGCTGGAGCCGGCGCTGTTGTTCACGTTGAAGCTCACGCCGGATTGTTATTTCCAGGGCGAAATGGCTTACTGGATCCCGATCGCCGGCGATCCCCTGTTCGCCGGCCCGGTCTGGCACAACCGGTTCAGCTTCAACCAGGTGCTGTGCCGCATTCTGCCCGACGTGCAATTGATCGGCACTCTGGAGTGCATTAACTACAACGTCATGGGCGGCAACTATACCTCGCCCGATGTGCTGAGCCCCACCGGCAAGGCGGTCGCCGTCAGCGGGACGGCAACGATGTTCAGCGCCGGCCCGGGCATCCGCCTGGATGTGTGCAAGCGGCTCGACGTGGGCGTGGGCAGCCAGTTCAACTTTTCCGGGCCCCACTATGCCGACGAAGAGGTGCGCGTAGAGGTGCGCTTACGATTCTAAAAGCGAGCGGCGGGGCTTATCCCCGCCGGGACAAGCCCGACGGCTCGCATCGTTAGACCGACCCCTCAAAGCGAGAGCCCCGGCCAACGCCGGGGCTCTTTCGTTTTTCCAGGTCGTGTCCGGTTATGGCGGTCTTTCTGCATTAAACTTTCGCAGAGAACGGACGTCCGCCGCTCATGCCTTGTAATGCGATTTAGCGGGGGCTATAAAACATTTTTGACGCAAAGCACTTCCGAAGGCGCACGTCGAGGTGAATCATGCCAGCGGACCAACCCCGTGGACCCAACCGGGCGTGGAAAAATCAGGCCGGCGCTCCGGGCACGGCGGCCGCCGGCAAGCGCGCCTGGCAGAAGGCGCCGGACGCGCCCACTGGTCCCAAGCGCCCCTGGTCCCGGAAGTCCAAGCTCGGCCTGGCCACGTTCGCCGTGTCGGCAGTCATCGGGGCGATGATCCTGCTGTTCATCATTATCAAGCCGCCCAAGCCCGCGTGCCTGGTCTTGATCGGGGCCCCTTTTGAAGAAGATCTGCGGGTGCCGCACAACGTTTACGGCTGGCAGGGGCTCAAGGACATGGAGGCGCTGACGAACGCCGGCGGCGCCACGTCCTGGCTTCCCTGGAGCGGCTCCCGACCGCTGCGGCTCCAGGCGGGGCCTGGGGAATACGACCACAAGCACTGGATGCCCAGGTCCTTTGGTGAAAAAACCGCGGTCGTGTTTCTGGCTCTCCACGGCGTCAGCGATACCAACGGCGCCTACCTGGTCGTGAATCAACCCCCCAATAAGCTCCAGCGCGTTCCGCTCAAAGAGGTCTTGAAGGATTTTGATAGTCCCGAACTCAAGGAGAAGAACATCCTCCTCCTCCTGGACGCCACGCAGGTGAGCGCCCACTGGCCCAGCGGCCTCTTGCACAACGATTTCGCGCGCAAGCTCAAGGAGCTGGATTCACAGATAGAAAAGATACCCAATCTCGTGGTTGTGTGCGCCAGCGACGAGGACCAGCGTTCGTGGGTGTCCGAGGAATGGCGGCAGACCATCTTTGCGCATTATGTGATCGAGGGGCTCAAGGGGGCCGCGGACAATCCAGACACCGGCGGCGACAGCAATTCGCGCGTCACGGCACTGGAGCTTTTCCAGTACGTCAAGAACCGAGTGGAGGACTGGGTCAGCACCCGCAACGCCGTGCAGCGGCCGATCCTGCTGCCTCTCGATGCCAAGGAGGGGCCCCGGCGGGCAGAGCGGATGGAATTGGTCAA
>DASZFN010000945.1:0-2145 GCA_035939715.1 Gemmataceae bacterium
GGCGGTGGCCCCCTGTCGTTTGGAAGAGCCAAGGCCTGTATCGTTCTGTTCATGTGGGGCGGTCCTTCGCAACTTGACACCTGGGACCCAAAGCCGAACGCTCCTGCAGAGGTTCGCGGGGAGTTTCAGCCTATTGCTACCTGCGTTCCCGGCATTCATATCGGTGAGCACTTCCCGCGCCTGGCCCAGCAAGCTGACAAGTATGCCATCATCCGCTCGATGACCCACGACGATCCTGCGCATCTGTCGAGCGTCCACTACTTGCTCACTGGTCGGCACGCGCCCAAAGTAAAATCGGATGCCGATCCGCCGTCGCGAAGAGATGCGCCGCATGTTGGCTCGGTGCTTGCCTATCTCCGGCCGACAACGCAGGCGCTGCCTCCCTTTGTTACGATGCCTTGGATCGTCTCCCACCCAGCTGCTCCCGGCGGCAATGCACCGGGGCAGAACGCAGGGTGGCTGGGACAGGCCTACGATCCGTTTGTCGTTACGGCGGACCCCAACTCTGCGACATTTCGTGTGCCTGGACTGGGCCGATCGCCCGAAGTGTCGCTGTTGCGGCTAGAAGGACGAACGCACCTGCTTGCTCAGCTCGATGATCTGAAAGCGGGCGCCGGAAGCTATTCCAGTTTCCAGCAACGAGCCCTTGCTCTAGTGAGTTCAGCCACCACACGGCAAGCATTCGCTCTCGAACGGGAACCCGCCGCTGTGCGTGAGCGTTACGGCCGGAACATTCATGGCCAATGTCTCTTGCTGGCCCGGCGCCTCATCGAGGCAGGAGTGCGTCTGGTTGAGGTCAATTGGCACCAGGACCATCGCACTTTCTGGGATACGCACGGCGACAACTTCAGGCGACTAAAGCGGGATTTGATGCCGCCCGCCGACCAGGGCTTTTCCGCGCTGTTGGATGATCTGGCGCAGCGTGGTCTGCTTAACGAGACGTTAGTAATCTGGGTGGGCGAGTTCGGGCGCAAGCCCCTCATTACGCGAAACAACGCCGGCAGAGAACACCATCCCTGGTGCTACTCGGCCGTCTTCGCTGGCGGTGGCATTCGGGGCGGACAAGTATACGGAAAATCCGACCGCATTGCCGCGCGTCCGGCGGAGAATCCGGTGTCGCCTGCCGACCTGACGGCAACCGTCTACCATGCCCTGGGAATCGCGCCGGAAATGCATCTTGAAGACCGCGAAGGTCGGATGATCAGACTGACAGAAGGATCGCCCGTCCTGTCGCTCTTTGCCTAAGGCAACGGCGGGGCGCTGTTACCGTCCGCCGTCGAGCGCATCGTCCCAGCCGCGTCAATCTCACCGGGAGGGGCATATGGTCACAAGACGCACCTTTCTTGCCAGCTTAGGCGCTGGATTGACGCTGCCGTCCCTGGCTGTCTCGACTGATCCACCTCGAAGGAAACCCAAGAAATTGGCCATCGTGACCACCGAATGGCGTTACCACTCGCACGCTTGGCACATGGGCGAGCGCTTTCTCACGGGTTATCCGAACAAAGGCACGTGGCATAAGCCGCAGCTTGAAGTGGTTTCGGCTTACGTGGATCAAACGCCCGACAATGACTTGAGCCGCAAGCGGGCCGACGAGTTCGGCTTCAAGATCTACCGGACCATTGCCGAGGCTCTTCGCTGCGGCGGCGCCAAGCTGGTTGTCGACGCGATTTTGATCATCGGCGAGCATGGCAAGTACCCACGCAATGAACTGGGGCAAACACAGTACCCCCGTTACGAGTTCTTCAAGCAGGTCACGGAAGTGTTCAAGAAGGATGGCGTGATCGCCTCGGTTTTCAACGATAAGCACCTGTCGTGGAAATGGGCGTGGGCCGAAGAAATGGTCCATACTGCGCACGCCATGAATTTTCCATTCCTAGCTGGCTCGTCGCTGCCAGTCACATGGCGAATGCCGGCTATCGACATGCCCTACGGAGCCGAAGTGGACGAAGTCCTGGGCATCGCCATCGGTGGCATCGACAGCTATGACTTCCATGCGCTGGAAATGATCCAGTGCATGGCCGAACGGCGGCGGGGCGGCGAAACCGGGGTCATCGCAGTTCAGGGACTGCGCGGCGACTCGGTCTGGAAGGCAATGGACGCCGGCGGCTGGGGGGCGGGCGGCTGGGACCCGCACCTTTTCGAAGC
>DASZFN010000946.1:0-7505 GCA_035939715.1 Gemmataceae bacterium
GCCAGTCTTGGTTACGGTCCCGGCCGTCACCGTGCCGTCTCCCCAGTTGATGGTCGCCGTGTACGTCGCCGGCAAATCTGAGGGCATGGTATCGCTGAACGTGGCCACCGGCACATTATTCAGAGGGACTCCGGCGAAGGAGCACACCTCCACTCCCGCGCCCGTGAAGAAAAGCAATTTGACGTCGAACTTGCCGATCTTGTTGGTCGCGCTTTCGGTGAACCAGATGTTGCCGTCCGGGCCGCTGGTGATGCCGATGGGTTGACTGTTCCCGGTGGGAATCGCGAACTCCGTGATCTGTCCACTGGTCGTGATGTGGCCGATCTGGCCGGCGTTCTTTTCCGTGAACCAGAGAGCGCCGTCGGGCCCGGCGGTGATTTCAAAGGGATTGCTATTTGCCGTCGGCAAGGCAAATTCTTTTATGACCCCGGTGGTCGGGTCAATCCGGCCGATCTTGTTCGAGCCCGATTCGGTGAACCAAAGCGCATTGTCCGAGCCGACGGTAATCCGCGCCGGCTGGCTGCCGGGAGTCGGCAAGGGGAACTCCGTTGGCAGCCCCTGGGAAGCGGGATTGAAAAGGAGGAACTCATCGATGCTGTTGTTGCCGGGATTCGTGAACCACATGTTGCCATCCGGCCCATTAACGATACCTTCGGGAAAGCCCTTCGTGGTCAGCGGCATGCGCGCTAGACCGTCGGTCGTGAATTCGTCCAGTTCGTTCAAGGTGGAATTGGTCACCCATACGGAGCTGTTCGGCCCGGCCGTGAGACTAAGCGGCGCACTGTTCGCCGGCAGGTTCAACTGGCTAAAGACGCCGTTGGTAGTGATGTGGCCGACCTGACCGGTTTCGACAAACCAGAGGGCCCCGTCCGGTCCCGTGATAATGTCGAACGGCAAGTTCGTGCCGGCATTGAAAAACTGGAATGCTGCGGCAGTCGTGACCTGGCCAATCTGTTGATTCGCTCCCGCCAGCCCCTGCTCGGTGAACCAGAGATTCCCATCGGGACCATTGGTAATCCCATAAGGAGATGCGGCCGGCACAGTCGAGGGAATGGAGAACTCGCTGATCGGACTGGCCAGCAAGCGCCGATCTTCGAGGATCTCGACAACCGGCCTGGACCGGTCTAGCTTGTGAGACGAAGGTTGCGCGCGAACCCAGCGCAGACGACGAAGCCAACCATGCATGGCAGATCCCCTTCCCCGTTCCCGAACTTCTGTTCCTGCTCACTTCAAACGGCAAACCTTACCTATATTCGACGAATTGGTGATTTCCACGGTTTGTCCAAGGCGGTCTTTCCCCGATAGTTCTCCCTATCGCTATTTTCGTCATTTTGCTCACGCGACCAAAGCGAAACTAGGCCGCTAAGCCCTTGTCCTGTCGCTTTGCGAAAAATGAGTTTGCCAGTTTGCCAGGTGAGTTTGCCACGGTTGGCAAACTCAGGTTTTTGGCTAACTGCTTCTTGCAAAGCTACTTATGGCAAGAAAAAAAATGAGTTTGCCAGTTTGCCACGTTTTTTGAGCCGGGGGGCTAGACGGAAGGCGGCGGGAGACGCCACCAAGTCACAAGGCCACGCCGCAAAGTCAGCTCGCAGAGCGATGAAGAAGCTGGCAAAAAACAGCTAAGGCAAAAGATATGTTCAGCTGTTCTTATTTTTCTGCCCCAGATTTTTTTGCCTTGGAATGGCCTCGGCCCTCCTCCCGTTAAGGGTCGTTAATGGAGCCTTTGCTCTCTGTAAAGCTTTGGCAGCGCGTGCGCGCCGGTTCTCGGCTTCCTGCCGGAGCATACTCGTTGCATCACCCGCTCGCCCTAGTGCTTGCAACCCGCCGCGCGCCTTGTGGGCCCTGATAGGCTGCTGGCACGCGCTTTGCTCCTTTCCAGCGATTGAATCGACAGCCCGCTGACGCGCTGACCTGTCGACAGCCTTTCTCCCCCTTTGCGGATTGTTAATCCCCCTCTTTGGTCTCATGAAATAGCAAATGAACGTCGTCATTGCCGACCCGGTTCGAGATGCCGTAATAAGAAAGGCTCCACTCCGTTCACGGCTGAACATTGCTGGGCTCATGGTATGCCTGGTCTTGACCGGCCGCCCGGCCTGGGGCGATGAACTTCATCCTCCTGTCAGGCAGCCTGATCGATCAGGGGTAGTGTTCGCCATCAACGGATCGGGAAGCATGCAAGCCACTTCCGCGGCGCTGGCAAAGGCCGTGGCGGACGCTGGTCTGCCCCTGGCAGTTGTCACGGTGGAATGGTCTCAAGGCCGCATCGTGGCCGATCAGACTGACTGGCGCCACGCTCGGGAACAAGGCTGCCGGTTAGCGGGCCAGATCGCATCGTATCATCAGGCCAACCCCGGCCAGGCCATCTATCTGGTCGCGCACAGTGCCGGCAGCGGCGTGGCGTTAACCGCGGCGGCGGCCGCCCCGCCCGGCTCGGTGAACCGGGTCATTCTGTTAGCGCCGTCCGTATCCAGCGACTATGATTTACGGCCTGCGCTCCGCGGCACCAGAGACGGCATCGACGTGTTTTATAGTCGCCGTGACAGGTTTGCTCTGGGCTTCGGCGTGGCCTTGGTCGGCACCTCCGACGGTTGTCGCGGGTGCCGGGCCGCCGGCCGGGCCGGCTTCCGGGCTCACGCGGAGTCAGCCGAAGATGCGGCCTTGTATGCCATGCTAAGGCAACATCCCTGGGAACGCTGTCAAGCGCGGCTCGGCAATCACGGTTTTCACATGGGCGCGCTGCGGCCGAGGTTTCTGCATACAGATGTGCTGCCCCTGCTAAACTCAAGTCCTTGAGCAGCGTAAGAACCGGTCATGGCGGGAAATCAGAAAAATCAGCCTGTGCGTTCGTAACGGACTGAGCAAATCTACCGAATGACCGGATCGTATCTTCTTTGCAAAGCGCAAATGGCTGTCATATCCCCTTTGGGCAAACGGTCTTCAATTCGCTGGAGGTTATTCTTGAACTTAAAGTGTCCCTTCCGCATCTTGCGACTGAAAGCCTATGGTTCCCACCCTTACCTTGCTCCTGTGGATTTTCAGTTTAGGGACTCCGGGCGAGGCGGAAGGTACCGGTTATCTCTATCAAGTGGGCTTTGAAGTGAACGGGGAATTGCGGGAGCCGGGCAGGCCTTATCACGCCCAGCCAGGCGATATTTTCCTGTCGACCGATCGGCTGCGGATCGCCGTGATCGGGCACAAGCTGGCCGGAGGCAAGGGGATTCACCACTCCGGACTGATCATTTTGCGGCCGGATGGCAGCCCTGCAAGCCTGGAAGCTGGGCCGCACCACGCCCGAGCGGTGCGGGTGCTAGACATGGCCGAAAATCTGGGACGCTACCTGGAAGAAGGGAACTCGGTTTGGATTCGCCAGCGCAAAACGCCCTTGACGGCGGAGCAAGCCAAACTGCTGACCGAGTTCGCCATGAACCAGGATGGCAAGGGATTCGCCTGGGAACGCATCCTGGGCCAACTGACTCCCTTCCGGAGCCGGAGCCACCTGCGCTATCTGGCGATGGGCGGGCCGCACGGCGAACGGCGCCGCTATTTTTGCTCCGAATTGGCTCTGGAAACCTTGCTGGCGGCTGGCCTGCTTGATCCGAACCGGACACGACCCGCGGCGACCTATCCCTGCGACCTCTTCTTCGGAACTTCGGACAATTCCTTCATCAACGAGAACCTGGATATCAATACGTCCTGGGAACCACCCGCCCGCTGGAGTCTTTCGCCCGCGCCCGCCGTCCAACCAAATCGTTGAGGCGGCATCCGGACGGATCGCGGTGACGGTATTCAAGGTGGGATCACCCACTGAGCGCGAATCCCGCTCAACCTACAGCGGACTGAGTTTCCTCCAGGTCCCGAAGCAATTTCTTGAAGTCCTCGCGGTCACGTAGCACGTCATAACTTGAAGAGTTCTTCAGTTCCTTGTAGTTCTTGAAGCCTTTCAGAATGGCCCGACGAATGAAGTCGACTGCTTTTTTGGCATAGTCCTCTGCGAGTTCCTTGCGCTGCTGATCGGTGAACCGCTTATCGCCGCTCGCCTGAGCTGCGCACCGAGCCAGGCATACGGCGGCAATGAGATATTCTCCGTAGTCTTCGGGGAAGGCGTCGACCAGTTCTGTCGCGGCCTGGGCCGCCTCTGCTTGCTGGCGCAAAGCTAATAACGCGTCCAGCAACAACTGGTAGGCAAGAACCAACTCACTTCGGTATTTCAGATTGTTGGGATTAGACTTCAAGGCTGCAAGGTAATGGGCAATCGCCTCCCGTGCAGATCGACTGGCTTCCGTTACCGTCGAGATCATCTGCTTGTCATCGAGGGTAGTCTTATCATTAGGATCAGTGGCGAAATTGCGCCGGAAGCGTTGAAACAGGACCTTGCCTAGATTGAGCCGGGTTATGGCCAGGTCGCCCTGATATTCCGCAACTTTGGGGAATTCAGCAATGAGCCGCTCCTGGATGTTTAGCGCCTGGTCGAAGGCCTTGCGGGCCTCAATGGGTCGCTTGGTGCTCTCGAGCAAGCCTGCAAGGGGTGTAAAAAGCAAGCCTTGCATGCGCCTGTAATCCGGCACGCCGGGAGAATCAGCCACCAAGCGGTTGATGATGGAAAATGCCAACTGAAACTCCTGTTCCGCCTTGTCGAAACGCTGGCCGAGTCGAAGCAGGTCTCCCTTTGAGCGATGGATGACCACGGCCTCCTTCTTGTATTCCGGCACTTCCGGGAAGTGACTGATCAGATCGTCGAGAATCTTGAAGGCTTGCGAGAACAGTTCCTCGGCAGTGACGTACCTGCCGCCGAGCCAGAGCATGACGGCGAGGTTGTGATGGCTGCGGGCCAGTTGCCGGCGGTAGCCCGGCACCGCCGGATATTTGTCGGCAAGCTCCTGTTGAACGTGGTCGGCCTTGCGATAAGCCTCCTCGGCTTGCAGGGCGTTCGTGGGGCGCAAAAGGTTGCCGAGATTCGTGAGCGTTTGCGCCTGGGCACGCTGGTCTTCGGGCGAAAGCTGCGCCAGGGGCTCCTGCAAGGCGAGCGCACGCTCGTATTCCTCTTGCGCTTCCTTTTGCTTTCGCGGCAGCTCAGCCACAACCACGCCCAGCCAGTAATGAGTCGTGGCCAGATCCCGTTTGCGGTCTGGGTCAGCAGATTCACCGGCGAGTTTCTCGCGCACGCCCAGGGCTTGCTGAAGGGCGGCTTGGGCATCCTGGAAGCGATTGGTTTTCTTCAGCAGCTTGCCCAAATTGTTGTAGGCCAGGCCCAGTGCCTTCCGGGCTTCATCATTTGCGCCGGTGTCCTCAGTGGCGGGTGACAAATAACTAATGGCGCGGCCATAGTCCTCTTCGGCCACGGCAACATTACCCAGCATGTCCTCGACGTCCGCCTTGTAGACGTACATCCGGCCGGCTTCGAGACGGACGCTCGGATCGTCGCCGCGCTCGCTCAAGAACTTCTGCATGAAGCTCTGGGCCTGGGCCAAAAGCTTCTTGCGCACGGGCTCCATCTGCGGCACGTCGGCCAGGTCCACGGCGCCGACTTGCATAAGCATCTGGTTCACGGCATTGAGCGCGTCCCGGAAGCTGGCGTCGGCCATCTGGTGTTGCTTCTCTTCGCGCTTGAGGGCATCGCGTATTTGCACGTACGACCAGCTGCCGCCCATCAGCAGGCCAACGGCGGAGAGCACACTGACGACGATCAAGGCCGCTGCCGCCGGCCGCCGCTTCGACCATTTCACGATGCGCTCCCAGGTCGGCGTCGGGCGAGCCTGGATCGGTTCGCCGTTCAAATAGCGGCGTAGGTCCGTGGCCAGGGCCAGGGCCGAGGGGTAGCGCCTGGCGGGTTCCTTGCGTAGACACTTCAGACAGATGGTCTCCAGGTCGCGCGGCACGTTCGGCTCGAGCCGGCCCGGCGACACGGGCTCCATGGCCTGGACCTGGTGCAGCGTATCGGCGAGCGTGTTGGATTTGAACGGCGGTCGGCCGGTGAGCATGTCGTAGAGGATGGCGCCGAGGGCGTAGATGTCGGTGCACGGACCAATGGCGCTGATGTTGCCTGCCGCTTGCTCCGGGGACATGTAGCTGGGCGTGCCGAGCACCGCGCCGGTCTGGGTCTGGCGCAAATCGGCGTCGAGCCGCTTGGCGAGGCCGAAGTCGGTGATCTTGGGTTGGCCGAGACTGGTGGTAAAGCCCGGCTCGGCGGCCGATTCCATGAGCATGATGTTGGCCGGCTTGAGGTCGCGGTGCACGATGCCGCGTTCGTGCGCGTGCTGCATGGCGCGGGCCAGGATCTCGATCAGCTCCGCGGCCACGCGGGGCGGCTGCGGCGTGCCGTCCAGCTCGTCGGCAAGACTGGAGCCCGGGATGTATTCCATGGCAAAGAAAGGCCGGCCGTTGGCTTCGCCGACCTCGTGGATCTGCGTGATGTTCGGATGCTGCAGCCGGGCCGCGGACTCGGCCTCGATGCGGAAGCGCAACACGTCCTCGCTGCCGGCGTGGCTGCCGGCCAGGATCATCTTGAGGGCAACCATGCGGTTGAGACTGCGTTGCCAGGCCTTGTAGACCACGCCCATGCCGCCGCGGCCCAGCACTTCGCGGATCTCGTATCCGGGAGCGGCGTCCGCATGGGGGGGAGCGACGACCGTGGGCTGCTTGCCGGAATCGAGGGTCGGTTTGTCCAGCGGCAAGGTCTTCGGAAAGGCCAGGTCGGCGCCGGTCTTGTTGTCCGCAAAGTGCAGCTCCAGCGCGGAGGCAAACTGCGGAAAGCGCTGGCGATACTCCTCGGCGGGCGGATCTTCGCCCTTTCTTTGCCGGATGATGATTTCGTTGGCGATCAATCCCAGCATCACCTGCGAATCGCTTTGCAGCGAAGGTTGCTGCGCGATGTAGGTTTCGACCAGGACGCGCTCGCCCTTTTGCCAGCGGTTTTGCTGATCCACGAGCAGCGGCGCGATGGGAGAGACCGTCGCGTCAACCGGGCGCACTTCATTCGAAGGCGTATTAAGCGTCTCGGGCAAGCGTTCTTTCATGGCTCCGTCTCCTGAATTCGTCGCGCAACGGCTGACGCACCCGCGCAGAGGCGATGGGAGTTCAAATGTCCGCGTTTTCGCCAGCCAATATTGGAGGAGTCTGTTATTTCATACCACGTTCTGCCCCGGGCTTAAAGACCACGGTTAATGGTGACCGGTACTTGAGGATGATGCAGCCAATAATGGCATGCGAATGACAATGGAAAGAGGAGAGAAAAGATTGCGGCGTGCTGGATGACCGTGCGCGATTCGAAAGTATAACCGGCACCGCGGGGCTTGCCCCCGTGGACTGGTGACTGGCAGCCAGAATCTGTTGCATCGAAAGTCATCGCCTCCACGGGGCTCGTCCCCGTGGAGCGACGATTGTCAGCCGGGGCCGTCAATCGTGGCTCCACCGGGACAAGCCCGGTGGCGGCCATCGGTATGTAGCCATCGATTACTGGCCATCAGTCATCGCTCCACCGGGACAAGCCCGGTGGAGCGAAAGACGAC
>DASZFN010000947.1:0-6441 GCA_035939715.1 Gemmataceae bacterium
AGTCCAGCCGAATTTCCTGAGACAATCGCGCCCGCAAAAGCGCTTAACTTCATAGCAGGGCTGCTGACCTCCATGTAAGCGCACGGGGCGTGAATGGCACGCGATTACAAGGGGAAAATCGGCCGGTGAGGTCTCGCCGCATCGCGGATTCCTCTCCGGCCCGGCCTTGCCCCGGCGTCTTTTCATTCTATCGCAGACCAACCGCATTTGCTGAGACAGTCGAACCCGCAAAAGCGCTTAACTTGACAGCGGCGGTGCTAGCCCTGGTTTGATTGACCTCGAGAAAGGAGAAAGTTATGTGGTTCTCTTCTTTGATGCGAAACTCAAAACGATCCGGTGTCAGCGAGCGCCGTCGTTCGCAGGGGCTTTCACACAGTCGGTCCAGCTTCCGACCACAGCTTGAAGCCCTGGAACATCGTTGGATGCCCAGCACCCTCACCGTCACGAACAACCTGGACGGCGGCCGCGGCGGCGCCGGCTCGCTGCGGGCGGAGATCGCCGCCGCGAATCCCGGCGACACCATCAACTTCGCCCCCAGCCTGGACAATCAGACCATCACTCTCGCCAATGGCCCGTTGCAGATCAACAAAAACCTGAATATCCAAGGTCCCGGGGCCGGACTGCTGGCGATTCGGCCTGCGACGCTCAGCAACGCTTACCGTTACCCACGGATTTTCGACGTGGGTGCTCCGTCGGCTTCCAACGTGACCCTCAACCTGAGTGGCCTGACGCTCGAGAACGGCGGCGGCACGGAACGGTACAGCACCTACTACGGGAACAGCGGGTTTCCGACGCCCTCTCCATGGGATGGTTATGGCGGCGCGATTCTCAACTTCGGCGCGCTGACGGTCAGCGGCTGCAACCTGCTCAACAACTCGGTTCTGCCGGGCAGTACCCACGTGATGTACGGCGGCGCCATTTACAATGCCGGGACGCTTACCCTCACCGGCAGCACTCTGTCCGGAAACTCGGCTTGTTTCTATTCCGCTTCGCTTTATGCGGGTAGAGGCGGGGCAATCTACAACGCCGGTTCGGCAAGTATCAGCGAATGCACCCTGGCTGGCAACACCGCCGGCTACGGCTACAGTTCCGGCGAGGGCGGCGCCATCTTCAGTTATGGACCCCTGACGCTCAGTGCTTGCACTCTCACTGGCAACACCACGGGCAGTCGCTACAGTGCCGGGTGGGGCGGCGGCCTGTACGTGGCCGGGGGCACCGTGACGCTTACCAACGATGCGGTGCAATCCGATACGGCAGCGACTGCAGGCGGCGGCATATACATTCAATCGAACGCCGTCGTTCACCTCGACGCCTTTACGCTGGCCAATGTCATCAACAATACAGCGCCCACGGACCCGAACATCGATGGTTCCTTCCTAACGCCGTAGTTGTTGATCCACCTCGCTCGATGTGGCAACAACGCGCCGCGCCCGGCGCTCGGTCCGCGCGCCGGTTGCGCGGCCCTTAAGATCGGAGGTTTTCTTCCGGCCTCGTGAGACTATCGACCCTTCGAAAGCGCTAATACCTGTAGGAACACGTTCAAGTGTGGCGAGAAGACCAGCCAGCAAAAGGAGAAAGATCATGTGGTTCTTTTCTTTGATTCGAAACTCAAAACGATACGGTGTTAGCGAGCGGCGTCATCCGGAAGGAATTTCACGCAACCGGTCTACCTTCCGGCCGCATTTGGAAGCGCTCGAAGATCGCTGGATGCCCAGCATCCTGACCGTCACCAACAACCTGGACAGCGGCCCCGGCTCGCTGCGGGCCGACATCGCCGCCGCCCAGAGCGGCGACACCATCAACTTCGCCCCCAGTCTCAGCGGCCAGACCATCCAGCTCACCAGCGGCGAGCTGGACATTACCAAGAATCTCACTGTCACTGGACCAGGAGCCGGCCAAATGACGATCAGCGGCGGCAATCAATCCAGGGTGTTTGCGGATTCTCTTGCGAAAGTGGCGCTGAGCGGCCTGACCATCACCCGAGGCAACGGCCAGGGCGACGCATGGGGGGGCGGCGCCAACGGCGAAGGCGGCGCTGTCTTCAACGACAAAGGCACGCTGAACATGGTCAACATCATCCTATCCGGCAACTCCGCGCTGGGTTCGGACTGGACAGGCAAGGGCGGCGCCGTATTCAACTATAACGGCACGATGACTATGTCCGGCTGCACCCTGTCCAATAACATCTCTAACCAAGGTGGGGCAATGTGGACCTACGACTATGTGCCATCCAATAACATTCCCTTCGGCACGGTGACGGTCACTGGCTGTACCCTGTCCGGCAATTTCGCTAATGCCGGATATGAAGGCGGCGCCTACGGCGACGCCATCAGGAACAACGGCAGCTACAGAGGGCTGAGGGTCAGCAATAGCATCTTCTCCAATGGCGTCAATGCGTATGGCGGCAAGAACTACGTGAGTGGCCAGTATACCGGGATCGGCGACATCTTCATTACTTTCAGCAACATCACGTTCAACAGCCAAACGAATCAGTTCAGCGAGTCGGTGACGCTGACCCCTCGTGGCACGTCGACCGGGCCGATGTCGTTGGAGCTGACGAATCTGCCGAGCGGCGTGACATTGACCAATGCCACGGGCACGACCGACGGCAATCCGTACATCCGCTTCCTGAACTCGGGCAACACGCTTAACTCGGGCGCCAACGTGAATCTCACGCTGACATTTACGGCCGCGAGCCTGAACGACATCGCCTTCGGCACGCAGGTGGTGGCCCTGTAACAGGCACCAAGCAAGTCCCTGACAGCTCGGTCTGCGCGCCGGTGCGAATGGTCCTAAGGACCGCGGGTTTTCTTGCTGCTTCGTGAGACAATCTATCATGCAAAAGCGCTAATACCTATCGGAAGACGTTTGAATGTAGCGAAAAGGTGGCCGGCGAGTCCCAACCGGAAAGAAGGACACTCACTGGCCAGGCCAAGCCCCGGCGCTCGGTCTGCGCGCCGGGATGTAGGGCGGGGGCATTGAATCGAAGGCCAGTTTCAGAAAGGAAAAACATCATGTCGATCATTTCCTGGCTAAGAAACCCAAAACGGTCCGGTCTAACCGAGCGACGCCGAAAGGCTGTGGCTCCAGGCCAACGATTTTCCTTCCGGCCGCGGCTGGAAGCGCTCGAAGACCGCTGGATGCCTAGTATCTTGACCGTCACCAACAACCTGAGCACCGGCGCCGGCTCGCTGCAGGCCGAGATTGCCGCCGCCAAAAACGGCGACACCATTGTCTTCGCCCCGAGTATGGACGGCCAAACCATCCACACCGGCTTGTTCGACATCACCAAGAACCTGACCATCCAGGGACCGGGCGCCGGCCACCTGACCATCAACCCCGGCGGCGTAGTCCAGACGGTGCGCGGCCGGCGGGTATTCAAGATAGAGAATAACGTCAACGTGACGCTAAGCGGCCTGACAATCACTGGCGGTAACTCCAATGCCGCATTTGACCCCACCCTTTTCCACCCCTACGACGGCAAGGGGGGTGGCATCCTCAACCTGGGCACGCTGACGGTCCTTGGCTGCAATGTTTCCGGCAATTTCGCCAACTACGCGCACGGCTACGGTTATGGCGCCGGCATTTACAACGCCGGCACCCTGACGATCAGCAACAGCACCATCTCCGGCAACTCCGCCGGGTATGTGATTGATATGGGCGGCACAGCGGGCCTAGGCGGCGGCATTTACAACGCCGGCACCCTGACGATTAGCGCCAGCACCCTGTCCGGGAACATCGCTTTCTGGGGCGGCGGAATTTTCAACGCCGGCACCCTTATGCTCAGCGCTAGTACCCTGTCCGGGAACGTCGCCCACAGCGTCGGCGGCGCCATCGACAATTACGGCACCTACGGGCTCCCGGGTAACGGCGGAAACTTTTACCCGCCCGGCGGCCCCGGCACCTTGACGGTCGACGGTTGCACCATCACCGGAAACAAGGCGTCCCTCAACGGCGGCGGCATCTTCAACGCCGCCACCTACGCCGGCACATCTCCCGGCACGCTGACCGTCAAGAACAGCGTCTTCAGCGGCAACCTTGGCGGAGACATCCTCGGCCCATTTACCGATGATGGCGGCAACACGTTTAGTTAAGCGCGAACTTGGCGTGCCATGAAACAAAGGCGGCCGGTGAAGTCTTTCCCAGAAGCGGATGCCTCACCGGCCCAGGCCACGCCCCGGCGCTCGGTCTGCGCGCCGGCCGCGATGGCCTTTTCATTCTATCGCAGACCGCCTCCTTTAAGGAGAACGATCATGCAACTGTTTCCTTGGAAGCGACAAGAGAGGAAGCGACCGCTTCCGAATGCTCGGCGCTCAAAGCGCCGGCCGACATCCGGCTTCCGTCCTTGGATGGAAACTCTGGAGGATCGTTCGCTGCCCAGCACGCTCACTGTCCTGAACAACCTGGACAGTGGCGCTGGCTCGCTGCGAGCCGAAATCGCCGCCGCCCACAACGGGGACAAAATCGTCTTCGCCCCACAGCTGGCGGGCCAAACCATCACCCTTGCCAGTGAGTTGGCCGTCGGCAAAAGTGTGGATATCGACGGACCAGGCGCTGCTCTGCTGACTGTCAGCGGCCACGACGTCACTCGTGTCTTCGACGTCCAGGGCGGTGCCACCGTGACCATCGCCGGCTTGACCATCGCCAACGGCAGCGCCATGAGCACCACGGACCCGTCCCAGCAAGGCGGCGGCGGCGTCCTGAACGAGCCCGGCGCGACCGTCTACATCACGAACGACGTGTTCAGCAACAACCGGGCCCTGGTCGCGAGCGGCGCCCTGGAGAACGCGGGCGGCCCCGGTGGCCCCGCCACCGCCTTCATCAGCGGCACGACGTTCATCGGCAACCAGGCCTTCGGCTCGGTGAATGGCACCACGAATCCGATCCTGGGCTTCGATGGCTTCGGCCCGGGCAGTGGTGTGGCGGAAGGAGGCGCGATGGACGACGATGGCAATCTCACCCTCACCAACTGTAACTTCATCAACAACCAGGCATTAGGCGTAGCCGGCACCGACGGTATCAGTGCCAGCGCCAATGGCGGCGCCCTCGCCGTCGACGGCGTTGCAACCATCAGCGGCTGCACCTTCACCGACAACCAGGCACTCGCCGGCAGCGTACCCGGCAGTTTCGGGAGGAGCCAGGGGTTGGGTGGGGCGATTGCCAACTTCAACGCGTTAACGGTGAGCAACAGCGTCTTCGCGGACAACCAGGCGGTCGGCGGGTCGGGAGCCACGAGCCTGCACAATCCGAGGGCCTTTGCCGGGGTGGGCGGCGCCATTATAAGCCTTTCTGGCACCGCCGCGATCAGCGACAGCAGCTTCAGCGACAACCAGGCCATCGGCGGCGCCGGGGGCGCCGGCGGCCCCGGCAGCGTTGGCTTTGGCGGCGGCCTCGAGGCATCGTTCGGTTGCGTTCTGACCCTATCCGACAGCACGTTCTCCCACAACGCCGCCATTGGCGGCGCCGGCGGCAGCGGCGCTGCGGGGGGCAACGCGGTGGGCGGCGGCGTCGCCGTTGACCGTGGCTCGACGGCGACCATCACGAACATCATTGTCAGTCACAATCAAGCCCTCGGTGGCGCCGGCGGCCATGGAGCCAACGGCGGCAACGCCTGGGCCGGTGGACTCGCCGTCGGCGGCTTCTCCACCTTTGGCATTTCGGACAGCTCGTCCGTTAGCCTCAGCGGCAGCACGCTCAGCGACAACCTGGCCATCGGCGGCGACGGCGGCGCGCGCGGCAACGGCGGCGATGGCGAAGGCGGCGGTGTCTTTGTCGGCACGGGCGCCGCTCTCACGGTCACCGGCAGTACTATCACCCACAACCACGCCAACGGCGGTTCGGGGAGCGGTGGCGGCAGCGACGGCCAGGGCGAAGGCGGCGGCGTCTACAACGATGGGACGTTTACCTTCGACGCCAACACCGTGATCGCCCACAACCACGCCTCCACCAGCAACAATGACGTCTTCCCGTAACGTGGGGGGCACCGTGCCTCAAAGACGAATTACGGGAACATGGCCGGGGAGGTCTCGCCGCCAAGTTCCTCCCCGGCCTAACTACCGGAAGCCGACGCCGGCCAATGGAATGCGGGGGGTGTCTGCGAAGGGTAATGACGGACCAACCGAGGCACAATTGCCTCTTCCGCCACGATCCGAAGCATCCTAGAATCTCCCACGGAGGCCAGCGCATGCAAATCATCATCACGGCGGTAGGACCCGACAACTGCGGACTTGCAGACCCGATTGTCCACCACGTCACCTCGGCCGGGGCCAACATCGCCGAAATCCAGATGTACGATCATGACGCCGAGAAGGTCTTCGCAATGCTTCTCCGCATGGACTGGCCGGCGGATCGTGTTCCGGTTTCCACCCTTCGGGGGCGCATGCAGGAGATCGGCCGAGACAAGAAGCTCTCCATCCGTACCTGGTCTCGCGACGAACATGA